>JAASSH010000247.1 GCA_021767985.1 Gammaproteobacteria bacterium
AGGTACTGATCGACCGATTCCTCCACGTAAGTCGTGGGCTGGTAGATCGGTGTCAGAATCGCACCGGTAACCGGATCGGGCCTGACGCCGGCACGTACTTCGCGTGTTTTGAAATGTTGATTATCGTTGCCGCTCATCGGGTTCCCCAGGTTATTGGTTTGCAAAAGACGGCAATTCTAGCATTAGTAAGACAAATTAAAAAAGCACGATGTTTATTGCTGGCACTGGCCAGATCAATCTTGCAAAATGCCCGCTATGTCCGCCGAAATCTATCCGCGTTACCGGCATTCCACCTGCCCGCATGATTGCCCCAGTACCTGTGCGCTGGAAGTTGAACTGCTTGATGCCAATCGGATTGGACGGGTCGTCGGCGCCAATGACAACAGTTACACCGCCGGTGTCGTCTGCGCCAAGGTAGCCCGCTACGCCGAGCGTATTCATCATCCTGATCGGCTCGGGCAGCCGTTGAAGCGGCGTGGCGGCAAGGGACAGGGGCGCGGGGCGTTCGAAGTTATCGGCTGGGAACAGGCGCTGGACGAGGTCGCCGAAGGTTTCGCACAGGCGATGCAAAAACACGGTAGCGAAACCCTGTGGCCATATCACTATGCCGGCACCATGGGCCTGATTCAGCGTGACAGCATCGAGTTATTCCGTAATCTGCTGAAAACCTCGCGCCAGCATTCGACTTTCTGTATCACGCTAGCGGATGCCGGCTGGATCGCCGGCACTGGCGTCAAGCGTGGCTCCGACCCGCGGCAAATGGCGGCGAGCGACCTGATCGTGATCTGGGGCGGTAATCCGGTGTATACCCAGGTCAATGTCATGCACCATGTTGCGCGCGCCCGCCGCGAGCGCGGCGCCAAACTGGTGGTGGTAGATCCTTACCTGAACGCCACCGCAAAAAAGGCCGACCAGCACCTGATGCTGCGCCCGGGGACTGACGGCGCTCTCGCATGCGCGGTGATGCACCAGCTGTTTGCCGACGACCTCGTTGATCGGGACTATCTCGCGCAGTATTGCGATGTCCCGGACGAACTGGAACGCCACCTGCAATCGAGATCGCCGGCCTGGGCCTCCGAAATTACCGGTCTCACGGTCGATGAGATAATCGAGTTTGCCCGGCTTTACGGACGTACCCCGCGCAGTTTTCTGCGTCTCGGTTACGGCTTCACCCGCTCCCGTAACGGCGCCGCCAACATGCATGCTGCCACCTGCCTGCCCGCGTTAACCGGTGCCTGGCGCTACCCGGGGGGCGGCGCACTTTATTCGAACAGTGGCATGTACGGTATCGATCAAACCACGATCAAGGGCCTCGACGTGCTCGATGCGAGTACCCGGGTGCTGGACCAGTCGCGTATCGGTGACGTGCTCTGCGGTAATGCTGACGATCTGCAGGGTGGGCCGTCGGTAACCGCGCTGATGGTGCAAAATACCAATCCGGTAGTGGTAGCGCCTGAATCTCGCAAGGTATTGCGGGGATTTGCCCGCGACGACCTGTTCGTCTGCGTGCACGAACAGTTTATGACCGAGACCGCGGCGATGGCGGACATCGTGCTTCCGGCGACGATGTTTCTCGAGCACGACGATTTTTACCAGGCGGGCGGTCATACCCACGTGCAGGCGACACGCGCGCTGGTGGATCCGTTTGCCGAATGCCGCAGCAACCAGTGGGTGCTGGGCCAGATCGCAAACAGGCTTGGCTACAGTCATGACGGCTTCGACAAGAATGCGCGTGAATTAATAGACGAAAGCCTGCGGGCAAGCGGTTTACCCGACGAGGAATCGCTGTATCGCGACCATTGGGTCGATTGCGCGCACTCTTTCGAAACCAGTAATTTCCTCGATGGTTTCGAAACGCCCGACAGGCGTTTTCATTTTAAACCCGAGTGGAGCAGGGTCGGGCCCGATTACCAGGATATGCCGCCGTTACCCGATCATATGGCGGTGGCCAACGATATCGACGACCAGCACCCGTTCCGCCTGGTAGCCGCGCCGGCACGACAGTTTCTCAACACCAGCTTCACCGAGACCCGAACTTCGCAGCGCGCCGAGGGCCGACCCACGCTATTACTGCGTGGCGACGACGCCGCCAGTCTCGGTATCCGGGACGGCGACCTCGTCCGCGTCGGCAACCGACTGGCCGAAATTTTACTGCACGCCAGCATTTACGACGGCATGCAGAACGGGGTGGTCGTTATCGAGAGCATCTGGCCCAACGCGGCCTTCGTCGATGGGCTGGGTGTCAATGCGCTGGTCTCGGCCGAACCTGGCAAGCCCAATGGCGGCGCCATTTTTCACGATACCGCGGTCTGGATCGAACGCGCGGCGGGAGCAGCGACATGAGCGAGCATGAAAAACTGGACTACGTCGAGTACCCGGCTGCCAACATGGAGGCCACGCGTGCCTTTTTTAGCGAGGTATTCGGCTGGAGCTTCGAAGAATTCGGCCCCGACTACTGCGCCTTTTCGCAGCAGGGCCTGGATGGCGGTTTCTATCGCTCCGAACTTTACTCGAGCACGCGCAATGGCTCCGCACTGCTGGTATTCTACAGCGCAGACCTGGAAGCCACGCTGGCAAAAATCGAAGGTGCCGGGGGACGCATCGAAAAACCGATTTTTGCTTTCCCGGGCGGGCGCCGTTTTCATTTTAGCGAGCCCAGCGGCAACGAGTTCGCCGTGTGGTCGGATAAACCGAAATAACAAGGGGGAGGAGAATTGTGAGGACAGCACAACAGGCGCTTGACGCCTTGCTCGAAGGTAATCGACGGTTCGTGGCCGAGGTCCAGGACCATGCCCTGCAATCGGAAGCCGGCCGGCGCTACCGCCTGGTGCCGCGCCAGGAACCCTTCGCTATCATTATCGGTTGTTCCGATGCACGGGTGCCGGCCGAAATTGTTTTCGACCAGGGTCTCGGCGACCTGTTCGTGATTCGGGTTGCCGGCAATATCATCGCGCCATCACAGGTCGGCAGCGTCGAATTCGCGGCCGAACGCTTTGGTACGCCGCTGGTGGTCGTGCTGGGCCATTCCGGCTGTGGCGCCGTCCAGGCTACCCTCGAACAGCTCGAGCGCCCGAGCGAGAACCGTTCGCCTAATCTGAGATCGATTGTCGACCGCATTCGGCCCTCGGTGCAGTCCCTGCTCGATGCCGGCCTGCAGCTCGATTCCGAACAGCTGGTGGAACAGGCGGTACGTGCCAACATTCGGGCCTCGGCCAACCAGTTGCGGCATGGCTCGGAAATCCTGGAAAAGCTGATTGCCAGGGGCCAGTTGCGGGTGGTGGGCGCCGAGTACTCGCTCGAAACCGGCAGTGTGGACTTTTTCGATTACGACCAGTGAAGCGATGTCGCTGACTATCGAATCGATGCGGCCGTTGCTGCAAACCCGATTGCCTGATTTCAATCAACTGCGTTCCGAGGCTCTCGAGCTGGCGGGGCAGGTCAGCATCGGGCAATCTGCATTTCTGCAAAAATTCGGTGTCGCGTCGGAACTGGAATACAAGCGGCAGGCAATGCGCGACGGCCGGATCATGTACCACGCGCATATTGGCATGAACGATATCGATGCGACCGCGACCGCGCTGGGCAAAATTCATCACGAGTTGGACAACCGGGAGTATCAGCTCGATCGTGCCGGGTTTGCAATCGATCGGCGCATGGGTTTGCCTGCCGCCAGGCGCGCCGCGGCGGCGGCCGAGACCGGACCGATGTTGGCGCGGCAGCATGACTGGGACGCGTTGGCACAAGCGGCGCCGATACAGCCGCATCTGGGCGACTTCATGATCGGCCAGCCGGCTTCGGTCGCCAACACCCTGCAGGCGTTGCGCATCGGCTGCACCACGATCGGTAACCTGTCCCAGTATTTTACCTTCGAGGCACCGGGCTGGTCCGATGCCGCGCAAACCGCGGCGCAGACTTATCAGGCGATGGTGATAATGGGAGCCCTACGCGACCGGGGTACGATGCTGCATTCCTACCTGGAAGACGGCTATGGAGCCCTGTTTCGGCACTGCGCTAGCGTCGCGGCCTGGGCAATGCTGGAGCGCTACATCGTGGAAGAGTTGATCGGTGCGCGCCTGAGTCACTGCATCGGTGGACTGACCCGTGATCCGGTAAAGCGCGCGGGCTGGGTGCTGGCACTGCATCGGATCCACCAGGGTCAGCAAGTGGGCTCGATGATCTACGGCGATACGATTTCGTTCGGTCATGAATTCGAGCAGAACCGGGCACTGACCGCGGAGTATCTGCTGTGGGATATCCTGGTCCAGATGCACGCGCCCAGCGGTCACGCGGTGTTGCCGTTACCGGTAACCGAGGCGATTCGGATTCCGTCAGCCGGGGAAATTGTCGAGGCCCAGCTATTCGGAAGGCGGGTGGAAGCGAGCGCGCGGCGGCTTTATCCGCACGTTGATTTTTCCGCGGCGCAGAGCTTCGCCGACGAGGTTTGTCAGCAGGGCAACGATATCTACCACAGGGCGCTGGATGGTTTGCGCGAACTTGGCGTCGATACCGCCAACCCGTTACAAATGCTATTCGTGCTCAAGAAAATGGGCGCGCAGCGCTTCGAGCAATTGTTTGCATCGGAACTC
>JAASSH010000248.1 GCA_021767985.1 Gammaproteobacteria bacterium
CAGGTCAAACCGGATGGCGACGCCGATCTTAACGGTTACGATGAAACCGAGGTTCGGGTGCCGGATTGCAAGGCCTGTGGCGGCAGCCTCAAGCCGCGGGTCGTGTTTTTCGGCGAAACCGTGCCCGCGCAGCGAGTCGAGGAATGCTATTCGGCGTTGCGCCGAGCCGACGCGATGCTGGTGCTCGGGTCGTCGTTAATGGTGTACTCGGGTTTTCGTTTCGTGCGCGAGGCGGCGCGACTCGGATTGCCGGTCGCGGCGGTCAATCGCGGCGTCACCCGTGCCGATGAACTGTTGTCGTTCAAACTGCATACCGACTGTGCCGCGGCGTTGCGCGCGGTAACCGGGGCGCTCGATCAGGGGGCCGCCGGCAAAGCCTGAAACGAACTGTGACGCAGGTCTCAGGTATAAATAGACCCGCGTCACAGGGGCTTCAAATTCAGCTTTTTCCAGTGGCGAAATCACAATCGGATCGGAATTGAGTCACAGATTAAGCACCCCGCCAAATCTATAAATCCTCTTCAATTTATGAGTTGAGGTAATTTTATGAGCCAGACAAATATCCATATCGATCCGTTGACGACGAGTTGTGTATTGAAATACCTCGGCCTCGCGATCGATGAAATAAAGCTGGTACGATCGATAGACAATCTTACCGAGCAGGTCAGGATGAACAACAGACAGCGGCTCGATCCCGGTCGCAAGCGTTACCTGATTTCCGAACTGCGTTTTCTCAACAAGCGCCTGCGTTCGGTGCGGGAAAAGGCAAACGTAAACTAGCATCAATTCCCCCGTTGCCACGGATGGCAGCCTCCTTAACTCCAGGCTTTTTCCTCGATATACGGCGCTGCATGGGCGTGACCGCGCCGGTCTAATCTGTCCTTGCAAGCGGCCTCGACGTTTAAATCCGATGCTGATTGGATTAGAGTCCGACTATGTCGGTTTCCACCAAGCGTTTCGCCATTGGCGTTCTTCTGCTCACCCTGACCCTGGGTGGCTGCGGTCTTTATCAGAAATATGGTTATGGCAGGGTGGTCGAATCGAAGCTTGATCCGGCCGAGCAAACGCCGGTCGTATTACCCGCGAACGCGCCTACCATCAGCCAGCGATTTCGTCCCGAGAAAGAGCCTTCGAAAAGCGATCATCGCGGTTTCGATATCCTGGTTCCAACCGGTACGCCGGTACTTGCGGCAAGCGACGGCGTGGTCAGCCGGGTCGAGCTATCGATACTCTACGGCAAACAGGTCATGATCGACCACGGTCTCGACGCGGCAGATTTACGCCTGCAGACGCGGTACTTTCACCTCACCGAACGACTGGTACAGGAGGGTCAGCCGGTGCGGCGTGGCCAGCTGCTCGGCTACTCGGGCATGACCGGTCTGGCAGGCGGATTTCCGCATCTGCACTTCGAGGTACACCGGCTCGACGAGACCGAGCCCGCGGTCGCGGTCAAGGTCCTGGACCCCCAGCTATTCTGGGTCGACGGCGTGGGCAGGATCACCTGCTACGATAAAGCGCGCTCGTTCCCGGCATCGCCGACCGCGTTGACTTATCCGGTCCCCTGCCTGGGCCTCGACTGGCAATAGCGATGAGTCTGCGTTATCACCTCGAGCTTATCGCACAGCAGGTCGCCGACTTCTGCTTCATGTTGATACCGCGCCGGCAACCCTCGAGCGCGGCGCTCAGGGAATGCCGCATTGTTTCGCACCGTGGTGAACACGATAACCGCCAGGTCCGGGAAAATACGATGGCTGCGTTTGGCGCGGCCGCCGCGGCCGGAGTCTGGGGAATCGAGTTCGACCTGCGCTGGACCCGCGATCTGCATCCCGTGGTTATTCACGATCCCGGGACGGGTCGGGTGTTCGATGTCGACCTGAACGTGGCCGAGGTCAGCCTGGAACAACTGCGCCAGCAAATACCCGAGATTCCCACGCTGGAAGAAGTCGTTTCAGAGTTCGGTGGCAAGATGCATTTGATGGTCGAATTGAAGGGTGATGCGTTAAACCAGGACGATCTCAAGGCGGCGCGTCTTGCAGAGATATTTGCCGGGTTGCAGGCAGTGCGAGATTTTCATTTTCTCGCGCTGCAGGCGGACTTGTTCGACCCGGCCGAATTCGCCGGGAACAAGGCCCTGGTACTTGTTTCTGAACTCGAGGTCGACGCCTTGAGCCAGCAGGTAATCGAGCAGGATTACGGCGGGCTATGCGGGCATTACCTGTTACTCAACAAGCGCCTGATAGACCTGCATCGCGCACGTGGACAGAAACTCGGGACCGGTTTTGTGGGCTCACGCCATTGCTTTTACCGCGAAATCAACCGCGGTGTGGACTGGGTTTTCAGCAATCGAGCATTAAAACTTAAGCGAATTCGTGAGCAGTTGTTGCGCAAGCGCTAGCCTGCTCTGGCGGGCCTGATCGGTTACATATTCGATGCAAATCGGTTATTTTCATGTCAATATCGAGCCTTTATCAATTACCGAATCTGGGTGAGGAATGAGTTTGGAGTCGCAAGATATTCTGGAAGCCTTGTCCAGCTGTTTGATATTTTCGGAACTCAATGAAGCACAGCTGGATCGCGTGCGGCGTCACTCGCATATCATCGACATGGTGGAGGGTGAATCCCTGTTTTTCCAGGGTGACGATGCGAGCAGTTTTTACCTGGTGATTTCGGGGCGTATAAAGCTATACCGGGTCTCGCCGGAGGGTAAGGAAAAAGTTGTCGAAATCGTGGAAGCGGGTGCGACTTTCGCCGAAGCGTTGATGTTCATGGATGAGCCGCATTACCCGGTAACCGCGACTGCACTGGCGCCGAGCCGCGTCATCGGCGTTAACAGCAAGGACTTCAAGTCGATGCTGCGCGAATCGATCGATTCCTGTTTCCTGTTGTTGGGCAAGATGTGTTTTCGCCTGCGCGGACTGATTAGAGAAATCGACGCCCTCAGCCTCGATACCGGTACCGTGCGCACGGTTTCTTACCTACTGCAGCAGGCGCCGCCGGACACGGATAACTTCGAGTTGCAGGTTGCCAAGAGCGTCATCGCATCGCGGTTGTCGGTCAAACCTGAAACCTTTTCACGTATCCTGAAAAATCTGCACGAACAGGGAATTGTCACTATCGACGGCCGCAACGTCTTGATTCACGACCGCGAAGCCATGATCACCCTGACTATGACCTAGCCGCGCGTTATCGCGAGCGCAGCTCTTTTTGCGCTTCCTGCCGCCGCCGATAGGGGGTCACGGATACCCGTTCAGGCATATTTGCCACCCCGATTTCTTCATCGCTGAGATAACAGCCAGGATCTTCCGCCCAAGGATTGCCGGTTAACTGCCAGGCGCGCGTACGTGAGTTGCCGCCGCAGATCGGAAGATGGCTGCAGCTGGCGCAACGTCCCTCGAGTGGGCGTTGCCTGGCTTTGAGCCCCGCCATCAACGGATCGGAGGTGTCCTGCCAGATTTCGGAGAACGGGCGTTGCTTGACGTTGCCGATGCTGTAATCCCACCACATGGTGTCCGGGTGCACGGTGCCGAGATTGTCGATATTGGCGATATTGATGCCGGACGAATTGCCGCCCCAGCGCAGTAGCTGCTTGCGCAGGGTCTCGACATGTTCGGGCAGGTGCTGTTTGGCCCACTGCAGCAGGTACACGCCGTCGGCATCGTTGTTGCCGGTCACGAACTCGCGCCTGATACCGTCCTGAACGTCCTGCCAGCAGGTTTCGAATAGCAGGTCCATTGCCCTGCGGGTCATCTGGTGGTGTAAATCGCTGTCGCGGTTGCGATTACCGCGGCCGGCGTAGTTCAGGTGCGACAGATAAAACTTGTCGATTTCTTCGTCTCTCATTAATTGCAGTAAATCCGGTAGCTCGAGCGCGTTGTCCTGGGTCAGGGTAAAACGCAGGCCAACCTTGATGCCGATCTCCTGACACAGTCGAATGCCGCGCATGGACTCGTCAAACGCACCCTGTTTGCGCCGGAAGCAATCATGCGTGGCGCGCATGCCGTCGAGACTGACGCCAACATAGTCGTAGCCGATGGCATCGATCGCGTCGATGTTGTCTTCCGTAATCAGGGTGCCGTTGCTCGACAGCCCGACGTAGAATCCCATTTCCTTGGCGCGCCGCGAAATCTCGAAGATATCGGGGCGCAGCAACGGCTCGCCTCCCGATAGAATCAGGACCGAGACGCCGAAGGATTTCAGGTCGTCCATTACCGTAAACACCTGTTCGGTATCGAGCTCACCGGGAAAGTCGATATCCGCCGAGGTCGCGTAACAGTGTTTGCAGGCCAGGTTGCAGCGCCTGATCAGGTTCCAGATAACCACCGGGCCGCTGCCCTGCATAACGGGTTTCGGCTTTGGTGGGACGATGGCGCCCTGCTTCAGTGCGTGCAGGTAACGGCTTAATCTAAACATTAGTCTACTAGCCTCAGTCCGGTTTTCTTGAGTATCCTGGTGCTGAAAAGCACGTCGTGATGCCTGCAGTCAGACCCGAGCAGGCTTTGGATATCGTCCAGCTTGTCACTCACTTCGTCGCGGTCGTGACCGTGCACCATGGCGAACAGGTTATA
>JAASSH010000249.1 GCA_021767985.1 Gammaproteobacteria bacterium
CCTGGCGAGCCTCGGCGTGCGCAGGCTCGAGGATCTGATCGGGCGCGGCGATTTGCTCGAGATTATCGAAGGCAGCACGCCGGCACAGGGCAAGCTAAACCTGGGACCGATCCTGTCTGACGCGGGCGTCGATCCCGCGCTACCGCATTTCTGCACCGTGGAACGCAACGAGCCCTGGGACAAGGGCGAACTCGCCGAACAAATGGTGGCGGACTGCATGCCGGCCATCGAGAACTGCAGCGGCGGCGAATTCGAATACGCGGTCAACAACACGCATCGCTCGATCGGCGCGCGCCTGTCGGGCGAGATTGCGCGCCTTCACGGCAATCACGGCATGTCGGAAAATCCCATCACGCTGCGGCTCAAGGGCAGCGCCGGGCAGAGCCTCGGCGTCTGGAATGCGGGCGGCCTCAACCTGTATCTCGAAGGCGACGCCAACGACTACGTCGGCAAGGGAATGGCCGGCGGCAAGGTCGTCATTACACCGCCGGCAAACAGCGCCTTCAACTCGCAGGATGCGGCCATTATCGGCAATACCTGCCTGTATGGCGCGACCGGCGGCAAGCTGCTGGCCGCGGGACTCGCCGGCGAGCGCTTTGCGGTCCGGAATTCCGGCGCACACGCGATGGTCGAGGGCATCGGCGATCACGGTTGTGAGTACATGACCGGCGGTATTGTTACAATCCTCGGCAACACCGGCTACAATTTCGGCGCCGGCATGACCGGCGGAATCGCTTATGTACTGGATCTCGACCGCAACTTTTTTGACCGGGTTAACAAGGAACTCATCGACATACACCGCATCGTCGACGAGTCGATGGAAAGCCATCGCCTTTACCTGGAAGAGGCTATCGCCGAGTACGTCGACGAAACCGGCAGCGACTGGGGTCGTTACATCCTGGAAAACTTCAACCACTTCAAACGCAAAATCTGGATGGTCAAACCGAAAGCGGCCGAATTCGATTCCCTGCTGGAGACCCTGCAAAGAAATGCCGCCTAGCGGCCTGGTGCTGGTCTAGCCATGTCCGGCCGGATTCCGCGTTCATTCATCGATGACCTGCTCAATCGCGTCGATATCGTCGAGGTGATCGACAGCCGCGTGCCGTTAAAAAAGAAGGGCCGTGAATACTGGGCCTGCTGCCCTTTCCACGGTGAAAAAACACCGTCCTTCTCGGTCAGCCCGGGAAAGCAGTTTTATCATTGCTTCGGCTGCCAAAAATCCGGCAACGCGGTCGGATTCCTGATGGATTACGATCACATGGAGTTCGTCGAGGCAATCGAAACGCTGGCGTCCAGCCTCGGTCTCGAGATCCCTTACGAGCAAGGCAGCGGGCCGCCGAGGCCGGCCAGGGATACGCTGGAGCCGATGTTCCAGACGATGGAAAGTTGCTCGGATTATTACCAGGCGCAACTGAAGGGGTCTCAACAGGCGGTCGAATACCTCAAGAATCGCGGCATCAGCGGGCAGACCGCCAAAACCTTCGGCATCGGCTATGCACCCGAGGGCTGGAACAATCTCGAAGGCGATCAGAAGCTGCTGGTGGACACCGGAATGCTGATCCTGAAGGACCAGGGCAAGAACTACGATCGTTTCCGCAACCGCCTGATGTTCCCGATCCGCGACCGCCGCGGGCGTACGATCGCCTTCGGCGGGCGCGTCATCAATCCCGAAGACAACCCGAAGTACCTGAATTCGCCCGAATCGGCGCTGTTTCACAAGAGCCAGGAAATCTACGGCCTCTACGAAATGAAAAAGGCCGTCACTAATATCGATCGGATTTACATCACCGAGGGTTACATGGACGTCGTCGCACTCGCCGAACATGGCGTGCAGACCGCGGTGGCGACGCTCGGTACGGCGATCAACAACCGCCAGATCGAATCGCTGTTTCGCGTCTGCAAAAACCTCGTTTTCTGCTTCGACGGCGACGCCGCCGGCAAAAAGGCGGCCTGGCGCTCGCTCGAAGAGTGCCTGCCGTCGCTGAAGGAAGGCCGCCTGGCGCGTTTTCTGTTCCTGCCCGAGGGCCAGGATCCGGATAGCTACATCGGCGAATTCGGTAAGGATGCCTTCGAGCAACTGGCGCAAGACGCCTCGACGCTGACCCAGTTCCTGTTCCAGACGTTGCTCGCGGAATGCAATATCTCGACGCTCGAGGGTCGGGCCCAGTTCCTTGATCGCCTGCGGCCCTACTTCGGCCAGATCCCGCTGCAAAGCCTGAAAGACCAGATCCTGGCCGAGGTCGAGCAGCGGCTGGGGCAGAAAATCGACGGCCGGATGCTGCGCCTGCTCGGTGAGGACAAGCCGGCCAAAGCGACGCCGTCGAGGTTGCCCGAGCAGCACTGGACCCCTACCCGCCTCGCGATCAACCTGCTGTTGAAAAAACCCTCTCTGGCCAACACCACCGGTACCCACCACGAGCTTGCCGACAGCGATATTCCCGGCGTCGACCTGCTGCTCAAGATCCTCGACCGTATCCACGAAGACCCCGAAATCAGCACCCAGAACCTGCTCGATCGCTTTCGCGGCGACGAGCACGAACCCCACCTCTATAAACTGGCGATGATGGAGCCCCCGATCGAGGATGACGACAGCCTGGAACGAATGTTCATCGACTGTTTACAAAGGCTGCAAAAACAGTATATTGACCACCGCCAGAAGCGGCTGATAACCAAGCTGCAATCGGGTGAGGCCCTGTCAGAGGCGGAAAAACTCGAGCACAAAAAGTTGTTCACTAATCAGCCATAAACAGCACATATCTTGGAAAAAGCAAAAATAGTCTTATATACTGTACTGTTACCCCGCAACACTCACTAATTTCGAGGCACCATGGATCAAGACCAGCAATCCCGGCTTAAAGAACTTATTGCCAAGGGCAAGGAACAGGGTTTTCTGACCTATACCGAGGTCAATGACCATCTGCCCGAAGGCATCGTCGAGCCGGAGCAGATCGAAGACATTATCCGCATGATCAATGACATGGGGATCAAGGTCCATGAGTCTGCGCCCACGGAAGCGACCGATATCCTGAGCGACACCGAAACCGAGCCGGATGAAGACGCCGCCGAGGAAGCCGCCGCCGCGCTGGCCTCGCTCGACAGCGAGTTCGGTCGCACGACAGACCCAGTGCGCATGTACATGCGCGAAATGGGCACCGTCGAGCTGCTGACCCGCGAGGGTGAAATCAAGATCGCCCGCCGTATCGAGAATGGCCTCAACCAGGCGATGAGTTCGCTGGCGCGCTATCCCGATACCATGCGCCTGATTATCGAGCGCTACAACGAAGTGCGCGAGGAAGAAGCGAAACTCAGCGACCTGCTGGTCGGCTTTGTCGATCCCGAGGAAGACCCGAATTCCATCCCGCTGCCGGCCGCGGCGCAGGCCAGCGACGATGACGAGGACGCCGACGTCGACGACACGGGCCCTGATCCCGAGGAAGCCGAAAAGCGCTTCACCACGATCGAGCGCGCCTTCAACCGCGCGATGAACTGCGTTGCGAAGAATGACGAAAAGGGTTACGAGCGCAACATGAACCGCGCGGTCAAGGAGCTGATGGAAATCAAGCTGCTGCCGTTGTTCATCGACAAGCTGAGCGCAAACCTGAAGGACGTAATCAATCGAATTCGCACCAACGAACGCATGATTCTGGATTTGTGCGTCAAGCAGGCGCATATGCCTCGCAAAACCTTTATCGACACTTTCAAGGCGAACGAAACCAACCTGAACTGGATTAACAACCACCTCAAGTCGGACGAGAAATACGTCAGGGCGCTGGAAGGCTGCAAGGAAGAGATCCTGCGCTACCAGAAGCGCCTGAAGAAAATCGAGAAGGATTCGCACCTGTCGATCCACGACATCAAGGAGATCAACCGCAAGATGTCGATCGGTGAAGCCAAGGCGCGGCGCGCGAAGAAGGAAATGATCGAGGCCAACCTGCGCCTGGTCATCTCCATCGCGAAAAAATACACCAACCGCGGTCTGCAGTTCCTCGACCTGATCCAGGAAGGCAACATCGGCCTGATGAAGGCAGTCGACAAGTTCGAATACCGCCGCGGCTACAAGTTTTCGACCTACGCCACCTGGTGGATCCGGCAGGCGATCACGCGTTCGATCGCCGACCAGGCGCGCACCATCCGTATCCCGGTGCACATGATCGAAACCATCAACAAGCTGAACCGCATTTCGCGCCAGATGTTGCAGGAACTGGGCCGCGACCCGCAGCCGGAAGAACTCGCCGAGCGCATGGATCTGCCCGAGGACAAGGTACGCAAGGTGCTGAAGATCTCGAAGGAGCCGATTTCGATGGCAACCCCCATCGGCGACGACGAAGATTCGAACCTCGGCGATTTCATCGAAGACACCAACGTGCTGCTGCCGGCCGACACCGCGACCAACGCCGGCCTGTCGGAATCGACTCGCGAAATCCTGTCGAGCCTGACGCCTCGCGAAGCCAAGGTATTGCGTATGCGCTTCGGTATCGACATGAACACCGACCACACGCTGGAAGAAGTCGGCAAGCAGTTCGACGTCACCCGCGAGCGCATTCGCCAGATCGAAGCCAAG
>JAASSH010000023.1 GCA_021767985.1 Gammaproteobacteria bacterium
CGGCCTGCACGTTGACCGTGACGTTGTGGCTGGGCTGGATGAAATCGAGCGCGAGCTGCGCATCGGCCTCGTCGGCCTGGTCGGCGTAGGGCAGGCGCACCGCGACGAAACGATAACCGCTGCCGGCCGCGTTGAGCTCGTCGATTGCGATTTGGGCGAGACGCCCGCAGGTGCAGGAATCGACGCCCCCGCTGATACCGAGCACCAGCGCTTTCTGGCCGCTAAGCTCGAGTTCGTACTTGATAAAATCCACCCGGCGCCTGACTTCGAAGTCGACGTCGATTTCGGGCAGCACTTTCATTTCGGCAACGATTTCTGACTGATTCATGACGATTTAATAGGGTATTGGATGGAGACGGTAGACCTTGTGAATATCTTCCAGCACTTCTTTGTCGAGCTCAAGCTCGGCGGCGCCCAGGTTGATCGACAGTTGTTCGATACTGGTGGCGCCGATAATGCTGGACGTGACGAACGGGCGCTGGTTGCAAAACGCGATGGCCATCTGCGCGGGATCGATACCGTGTTTTCTCGCAATTGCCAGGTACTGGTCGACCACCGGCCAGACTGCATCGCTGGCTCGGCCCCACAGATCGGGATTGATGGTCAGGCGCGAGCCCGCGGGCCGGGCGCCGTCCTGATACTTGCCGGTCAGCATGCCGCAAGCCAGCGGAGAATAAGGTAGCAGGCCAACCTGCTCGTGATGCGATAGTTCCGCCAGGTCGAGATCGTGGCTGCGGTACATCAGGCTGTACTCGTTTTGCAGCGAGACTACCCGTGGCAGGTTACTGGACTCGGCAATTCGCAGGAATTGACTGGTGCCCCAGCAGGTTTCGTTGGAAAGCCCGATTTCACGGATTTTTCCGGCGGCGACGAGCTCGCCGAGATACTCGAGCACCGCATGGATGTGGTCCAGGGTTTGCTGCGTATCCTGAGTCGTGGGGTCGTAGTTCCAGTTCTGCCGGAAATGGTAGGAGCCGCGATTCGGCCAATGCAGCTGGTAAAGGTCAACATAGTCGGTCTGCATTCTCCGCAGGCTGCCTTCGAGGCTGACGCGAATCTTTTCGGGACTGATCCCGATGCCATCCTGGATATAGCTAATGCCATTACCGGCAACCTTGCTGGCGATTATGACCTGGTCGCGACGGCCGGAGTTGGCCACCCAGGTGCCTATGATTTCCTCGGTACGACCGACGGTTTCGGCACTCAACGGGTTTGACGGGTAGAGCTCCGCGGTATCGATGAAGTTGACACCCCGGTCGAGAGCGTAGTCTATCTGGGCGTGACCCTCGGCTTCGCTGTTCTGAGTGCCCCAGGTCATCGAGCCGAGGCAGATTACGCTGACCGCGAGGTCGCTGCGCCCCAGATTGCGGTACTCCATCAGGAACCCTGTTTATAGTTCAGATCGATTATACGCTGGGTGTCCCGGGCCATTTCCTCCATCCCCAGGTTTTGATAGGCCTGGAGTTGCAGAGCCAGGGTAGGTCTGATAACACTGGAGCCCTGATAGTTTTGCAGAATAAACCTGGTGCGATTCGCAACCGCGACCCAGGCGTCCCGGGTAGCGTAGTAATTGGCTATCCGGTAATCCGAGCGGGCCAGTTCGTTGCGCAGGTAGATCATTCGTTTCTTGGCGTCGAGTGCATACTTGCTGCTCGGGAAGCGCTGCAGCAGGATCTTGAAATCATTGTAAGCGTTGAGCATCAGGTTCCTGTCGAAGGCAGACACGTCGCGTTCCACCAGTACATCGAGAATCGTACCGCCACGTTCAAAGTTGACCAGTCCCTTCAGGTAATAGGCATAATCCACCGACTCGTGCCGCGGGTGCAGTTTGATAAAGCGCTCGAGCGCGGTGAGCGCCGAATCCGGCTCGTTGAACTTGAAATAGGCATAGGCGACATCGATTTGCGCCTGGGTTGCATACTTGCCAAATGGGAATCGTGATTCGAGCGTTTCATAGTACTCGATCGCGGTGAGATAATTTTCACGGGCGAGTTCGGCGCGCGCTTCGCTGTAAAACCGCTCGACGTCCCAGTCGGCGGTAGGATCGACTTCTTTTACCGGGCCGCAGGCGACCAGGCTAAGCGTAAGGATCAGGGAGATAAATACTCGCATTTTTGTAACTACTTATGTTCTTGCTGAACTGCCAAACAAGCAGTATAACCATCGCATGAAATTAATTCAGCAAAGTTTCCAGATCGAGAAACAAATGGCTGGAAACCGGCTGGACCAGGCCCTGCATAAGCTATTGCCTGATTACTCGCGCAGCGTAATACAGCAATGGATCCAGCAGGGATTTGTCTGTCTCAACGATGCGCAGTGCAAACCCAGGCAAAAGGTTTTCAGCGGCGACCTGGTAAACCTCGACGTGCCGGAGCAGGCCAGGATATCCGACCAGCCGCAGGCGATTGCGTTCGAAATTATTTACCAGGATGACGATATTTTTATCGTGAATAAGCCCGCCAACCTGGTGGTGCACCCGGCCGCCGGTCATCACGACGGCACCCTGGTAAACGGATTGCTGATGCATGACCCGCGGCTCGAACAGTTGCCGCGGGCCGGTATCGTTCATCGTCTCGACAAGGACACGACCGGCGTCATGGTGGTAGCGCGCAACCTGAGCGCGCACAGCTGGCTGGTGGAGCAGCTGCAGGCGCGCGCGGTGAAGCGCGAATATCTTGCCATAACCCAGGGCGTGGTTACCGCCGGGCGCAGCATCGAGACCGGGATCGCGCGTCACCCGCAAAACCGCAAGAAGATGGCGGTGCAGGAGAACGGTAAACCGGCGCTGACCCATTTCCAGGTGGTGCGTAAGTTTGGCCATTACAGCCTGATCGCACTGCAGCTCGAAACCGGGCGCACTCACCAGATCCGCGTACACATGGCGCATATCAACTATCCGCTGCTCGGTGATCCCGTCTACGGCGGCCGCGCGCGCATTCCGGCCGGTGTCGATGCGGCGTTGATCGACGTGATCCGGGGATTCAGGCGCCAGGCCCTGCATGCCGAGCGTCTCAGTTTCATTCATCCAGGCAGTCGCGAGCCGGTTAGTTTCGAAGCGCCGCTGCCGACGGATTTCCAACAGCTACTGGACGCCCTGATCGAATATGATTGAAATCATTCAGCCACAATGGCCGGCGCCGGCCACCGTCTCGGCATTTTGTACGACTCGCGTTGGAGGCGTCAGCGCGGTGCCGTTCGACAGTCTTAACCTGGCGCTGCACGTAGGGGATGATGCGGCGCGGGTAACCGCCAACCGCGAACGCCTGCGCGTGCAACTGGGACTGCCGGCTGAACCCTGCTGGATCAACCAGACCCACGGCACCCGGGTGGTTACCCTGGAGCGGGATTCCGAACGTGATGCCGATGCGGCGATTACCCGCAGGGCGGGTACCGTTGCCGTGATCATGACCGCGGATTGCCTGCCGATCCTGATCTGTAACCGGTCGGGCACCGAGGTTGCCGCGGTGCACGCGGGATGGCGTGGCCTGCAGGCCGGTGTCATCCAGTCAGCGCTCGACGCGATGACGTCGTCCGGTGAGGAGCTGATGGCCTGGATCGGGCCTGGTATTACCCAGCCCTGTTTCGAAGTCGGTGAAGAGGTGCGCGCGGCCTTTGGCGATACGATCCAGGATGCGCAGGACTACTTCAGTCCGCATGGCCCGGGGCACTGGCTGTGCGATCTCGGCGGGCTCGCCGAGCGGGTCCTGAATCAGCGCTGCGTTAGCCAGGTGTTCCGCGATCCACACTGCAGCTATCGCGACTCGGACCTGTTTTATTCCTATCGGCGTGAGAGCACCACCGGGCGTATGGCGGCCTTGATCTGGATCAACTGATTCAGGACCCGCCGGGGTTGAAAAAAAGCCGAACAATCCTACATAACCACAAAGTTTTTAATGTTTAGAGGACTGCATCAATGCGTATGGATCGCTTGACCAGTAAATTTCAGGAAGCCCTGTCCGACGCGCAATCGCTCGCGGTTGGGCGTGACCACCAGTTCATCGAGCCGGTGCATTTAATGATCGCCCTGCTCGATCAGCAGGGTGGTTCGGTGCGCCCGCTGTTTTCGCAGGCCGGTGTCAATATCAACCTGCTGCGCTCGCAACTCGGCGATCTGCTCGACAAGCAGCCGCGCGTGGAAGGTGCCGCCGGTGATTTGCATATTTCGAACGCCCTCGGCAAGTTGCTCAACGTAACCGACAAGCTGGCGCAGGAACGCAAGGACCAGTTTATCTCGAGCGAACTGTTCGTGCTGGCGGCGATGGATGAGAAAGGACCACTCAGCGAATTGCTGAAGGCGTCGGGTGCCGACAAGCAGGCGATTGCGGCCGCGGTCGACGGTATTCGCGGCGGCCAGGCGGTCGACAGCGCCAACGCGGAAGACCAGCGCATGGCGCTCGAAAAGTACACCATCGACCTGACCGAGCGCGCCGAGCAGGGCAAGCTCGATCCGGTGATCGGACGCGACGAGGAAATTCGCCGCGCGATCCAGGTGTTGCAGCGCCGCACCAAGAATAACCCGGTGCTGATCGGTGAACCCGGCGTCGGTAAGACCGCTATCGTCGAGGGCCTGGCGCAACGCATCGTCAACGGCGAGGTGCCCGAGGGGTTGAAGAAAAAGCGCGTGCTGTCGCTAGACATGGGTGCGTTGATCGCGGGCGCCAAGTTTCGCGGCGAGTTCGAGGAGCGCCTCAAAGGCGTTCTCAACGATCTCTCCAAGCAGGAGGGCCAGATCATCCTGTTTATCGATGAGCTGCATACCATGGTCGGTGCCGGCAAGGCCGAGGGCGCGATGGATGCCGGCAATATGCTCAAGCCCGCGCTGTCGCGCGGCGAGTTGCACTGCATCGGCGCGACCACGCTCGACGAGTATCGCCAGTACATCGAAAAAGACGCGGCGCTGGAACGGCGCTTTCAGAAAGTGCTGGTGCAGGAGCCCAGCGTCGAGGATACGATCGCGATACTGCGCGGCCTGAAAGAGCGCTACGAGGTGCACCACGGCGTCGATATTACCGACCCGGCGATCGTCGCCGCGGCAACGCTGTCCTATCGTTACATCACCGACCGCCAGCTGCCGGACAAGGCGATCGATCTGATCGACGAATCCGCCAGCCGAATTCGCATGCAAATCGACTCCAAGCCGGAAGATATGGATCGACTGGAGCGACGCCTGATTCAGCTCAAGATCGAGCAGGAAGCGTTGAAGAAAGAGAGTGACGCCGCCAGTAACAAGCGCCGCGAAGCCCTGGAGGACGAAATCAGCAAACTCGAGCGCGAATACTCCGATCTCGAGGAAGTCTGGAAATCGGAAAAGGCCGCCTTGCAGGGCAGTACCCACGTCAAGGAAGAGCTGGAACGCGCTCGTCTGGATCTCGAAACCGCGCAGCGCGCGGGTGATCTGGCGCGCATGTCGGAACTGCAGTACGGCCGCATTCCGGAACTCGAAAAGCAGCTCGATCTCGCCGCTAATGTTGAAATGCAGGATATGAAACTGTTGATCAACAAGGTCGGCGAAGAAGAGATCGCGTCGGTGGTTTCTCGCTGGACCGGCATTCCGGTGTCGAAGATGCTCGAGTCGGAGCGGGAAAAACTGCTCGAAATGGAAGCCCAGCTAGCCACTCGCGTGGTTGGTCAGTGCGAGGACGTGAAAGCCGTATCCGATGCGATCCGACGCTCCCGAGCGGGTTTGTCAGATCCGTCACGCCCCAACGGGTCGTTCCTGTTCCTCGGGCCGACCGGAGTCGGTAAGACCGAATTGACCAAGGCGCTGACCGAATTTCTGTTCGATACCGAAGACGCGATGATTCGTATCGATATGTCGGAATTCATGGAGAAGCACAGCGTCGCCAGGCTGATCGGCGCGCCGCCGGGGTATGTCGGTTACGAACAGGGAGGATACCTGACCGAAGCGATTCGGCGTCGTCCTTACTCGGTTATTCTGCTGGATGAAATCGAGAAGGCTCACCCCGACGTGTTCAATATCCTGCTGCAGGTGCTCGATGACGGACGTCTCACCGATGGCCAGGGGCGCACGGTCGATTTTCGCAACTGCGTCATCGTCATGACTTCGAACCTTGGATCCTCTGAAATTCAGGCCCATGCCGGGGATCAGCATTACGACGAGATCAAAACAGCCGTGATGGAGCAGGTTGCGCGCCACTTCAGGCCGGAGTTTATCAATCGTATCGACGAAACCGTGGTGTTCCACCCGCTGACGCAGGAGCAGATTCGCGAAATCGCGCAAATTCAGCTGCAATCGCTGACCGCGCGGCTAAAAGAAAAGGATATCGGAATTTCGATCAGCGATTCGGCCATGGATACCCTGGGAGCGTTGGGATTCGACCCGGTATACGGCGCTCGACCGCTGAAACGCGAAATCCAGCAGGCGATCGAGAATCCGGTAGCCATGTCGATTCTGGCCGGTGAATTCGAACCCGGCGACCGGATTCTGGTCGATATCGACGAGAGTCAGCGCTTTAGTTTCGACAAACAAAGACTGCACTGAGAGTCGATGCGCATAAAATAGGGTTCAGCTGGCCTTTTTCTGTCATTTTGTGGCTATAATCCTGTAACGCGTGCAGGTTTTGCACAGGCTTAAGTCGAAATGATAAAAACATCGCAGTGTTAGGCTCCATCTTTTTCAAAAGAACGCTCAAACAGTTTCTCGATTGCAAGGATCTCGAGAGTCCCAAGGGTGTTGCGCTCATCGAAAAATTGCGCCAGTTATCCGGGGACTCGCTGGAGCAGCTAATCCAGGCAATTCCGGATACCTCCGGCCTGCATCAGGCGATGCTGACCGAGATTTGCCTGGAGAATGTCGAGGGCAGTACCGAGGAGTTGTTTCTGAAAAGCCTCGATAGCGATGCTACCGAAATTCGTGCCACCGCGGCCTCGATTCTCGCCAGGACCGACCAGATTACTCCCAGCAAGCTGTTCAAGAAACTGCACGAATCCGATGTCTCGAAGACCGAGATCATCGATATCCTCGCGTTCCAGCGTGAACACCTGAAGCCCGAGCAGATCATAACCAACGCGCTCAAACTCGATAAGACTCACGCCGAGCAATTACTGAAGCTGGCCGAGGACTCGACCCTGCCGCTCGATCTCGAGGTTCTGCGGATCGAGCCGGACACGATCGGAAGCCCGTCGATCAAGATTATGTTGCTGCGTTATTTCTCCGGGGTCGAACAGGCCGACGTGGCGCGGATTATCTCGAAATTTCTCAACGACGAAAACAAGACCGTCGTGATCGAGGCGCTGAAGGCTTTAAAAAAGCTGCAGGTCAAATTCGATGCGTCGGTGCTACTGCCATTTATCGAGTCCATGTCCGAAATCGAGCGCGAGATGGCGATCGAAATTCTGCAGTCGCAGGCGGATGCCGAGCTGGTGCCAAAGCTGGCGCCCTGGACCTGCAGTAAATCGGATGAAGTAAGGGAAGTTTTCGTCAAGCTATTCGTCAAGCATGTAACCCCGCAGGGTTTCGAATCCTTTTTGCGACTGCTCGATCAGCAGGAGTGGTGGGGTAAGGAACAGGCACTTAAGTCGCTGCAGAAATTCGGCAACGACAAGCTGTATGCCGCGGCCGAGGGCCTGACCGAGCACGAGAACGAATTTATTCGCGAGCAGGCGCAAAAATTTGCCTCGCAGAGCAGCGACCCGGAAGACCTCAAGAAACTCTGGGACAATGCGCTGCACGAGAACTGGCAGGTGCGAGAAGCTGCAATCGAGGCGATCGGCCGCTCGAACCAGCGGGAATCGATCGGCATCCTGAAAAAAGTGGTGGAAAAATTTACGGAGTCCGCACCTGCGGTACTGCGCGCGGTCGGAGAGCTGGGATTCAGCAAGGGGCTCGAGATCGCTTTCGCCTGCCTGCGCATGCCCGAGGCGCTGGTACAGCGTGAAGCGCTCGAAACCATAGGTAAACTCGCCACCCGGCGACACGGTAAGACGATTCGCGACAAGCTGATGCAGAAGGTCCCGAAACTGCAGGCCACGGTGCGCGATACCGCGGGCGAAGTGGTCAATCGGCTGACCGAGGAGTATGACTTACCCGCGCTCAACGTGGACCAGGAAGCCTATTTCGACACTCGCCTGCTCAAGTTCGATACCCAGTCCGTCGACCAGAGTTCGGGCCAGCCGGCAGCGCCGGCGCCAGAACCGACTCCGCAGTTCCAGAATATCGAAGACCTTAAGAAAGGCGATCTGTGGATGGATAGATACCGCATCGATAAAGAAATCGGCCGCGGTGCGATGGGGCGTGTCATGCTGGCCAAGGATGAAATGGTCGGTGAAACCCTGATCCTGAAGTTCATGCATCCCGAACTGACCGCGGAAGAGGCATCGCGCGAGCGATTCTTGCGCGAGGTCAAGTACTCGCGCCGGATTAGTCACCCCAACGTGATTCGTATCCACGATATGCTTATCAAGGATAATCTTAGCGCGATATCGATGGAGTATTTCGAAAGCCGCGGTATCGACGTAATTCTGCGTAAGAAAAAGTTTTTCGATAACAAGGAAGGTCTCAATATCCTGCTGCAGGTTGCCAATGGTATGGCAGCGGCGCATAACCAGGAGGTTATCCACCGTGATCTGAAGCCCAGTAATATCCTGATGAACGACAAAGGCCTGGTCAAGATCGTCGACTTTGGTATCGCATCCGTTTCCTCGACGACGGATCAGACGCTCACCAAGACCGGATCGATTATCGGCACCCCGGCTTACCTGTCTCCAGAGCGCGCCAAGGGCCTGGAGGCTGATCACCGCAGCGATATTTACGCGCTCGGCATTATCGCCTACGCCATGTTTGCCGGCCAGCTGCCCTATACCGGTGAACCCATGTCGCTATTGTTCCAGCACCTCGAAGGCAAGGCGGTGCCGGCGCACGAGATCAGGAAAGAAATCGGGCCGCGGGTCAGTCTGCTGATTCAGAAAATGATGGCGGTCGAGCTTGAAGACCGCTTGCAGACCATGGAAGATGTGGCCGAAGCGATCAGGGAAGTTCAGGAGAAAGAGGAATAACCCGGGGATTCGTATAGATGTCAATCCAGAACACAATCGAGCAAAAACTCGCGGGCGAATTCGACGCGGAGTACCTGCAGGTCGAGAATGAGAGCCATATGCATAACGTGGCGCCCGGTTCGGAATCTCATTTCAAGGTCACCATTGTCAGTGACTCGTTCAAGGATCAAATGCTGATCAAGCGTCATCGCATGGTTAATAAAACGCTGGAGCAGGAGTTGCAGCAAATACATGCGCTGGCCCTGCACACGCTGACACCGGAGGAATGGGTGGTGCGCCAGGGCGTCGTTGCAGATTCACCCAACTGTCGCGGCGGCGGTAAAAACCAGTAGCCCGGGCGTCAGCGCTCGGGCAGTTTACACTTTAATTAGATGACACCTGCGCCAACCGGGTTGGTGTTGTAGATTACCGATAAAATCTGCAGGAAATCGATCTCCAGCTGCTCGGACATTTCCATGGCATGGTTCATGTACCAGGACATATCGCGTGCCGTCAGCGGGTGACGGATGCCGAAGGCGATTGTGTTTTCGAGGCCTTTGACCGGCAGGCAAAGGGTTTGTCGCTGGAAGACCAGTCGCAGATCGCGGTAAAAGAGCTGGAACTTGTGCTCGCTATCGATCAGCAGGTTGTAAGCCGCGGCGCCGTGTTCGCCGAGTATCCGGTAGAGTGCGTTGATACAATTTTTTTCGAGCAACCAGGCGGGCGATTGCGCGCCGCTGAAGACGTCGACCAGAATCAGGTCGTAGCTTTGGTCGGAGGCTTTGATAAAACGGGCCGCGTCGTCGTAGACGTAAGTCAAACCGTCGCCCGCGGGCGGCAGCACCTCGATTTGCAGCATTTTTTCGACCAGCTCGACATCGATGTCGATCGCGGTGATCTGCGCCTGCGGATAGTAGTGGCGCAGGAAGTGCAACAGCGAGCCTGCCGCGGTTCCCAGCATGAGAATTCGGTCTGGTTGCGGTATGAAAAGTAACACCGACATCAGGTGCTCGAGATTTCTGAGCCCGAGTTTATGCGGCTGGTCCAGATCGATCAGGCTTTGTAATGCGTTGTCGTTGCTGCGCAGTTCCAGCCGACCGCCCTGTTGGTAAAGGTTTATATGATTATGGGCTGTTTCAATCTTGTAATTTTTGATTTCTTCTACCATATTTTAAGTTGTCTGATTTCCTGATCGTCCAAGAGTTTCGATGAAATTTACCAAACCATTGCTGATAACCAAGCTAAAAGCAACCGGGGTGCATCTAAGTCTCAGCCTGGTGGTTTTCATCTACCTGGTTTACCAGATTTATTATAACTGGTACCCGCTACCCTATTTCGCGATTGACGGCGGCTGGCAGGGTATCCAGATTATCGCCGTGGTAGACCTGGTGC
>JAASSH010000250.1 GCA_021767985.1 Gammaproteobacteria bacterium
ACCACTCACCGTTGATGTAAATTCCGGATTGCAGCAGCGACGGCGTACGCAACGTTACGTCGCTTGCAAACCGGGTGGCCGAAAGTTGATCCGTAGACATCGCTCCTAACCTCAATACTCAAACGACTCGTGAAAACGAGTGACTCCTAGACAACCATGACGGCGCACTGGGCCAAACTCGTGACCTTGTGCGACACGCTGCCAAGCAGGTAGCGGGTGGAATCGCTCATTCCACGGCTGCCCATGACGATCAGATCCACGTCGTGGTCCTCGCTGAACTTGATGATCATTCGCGCCGGCCCGCCGCCCATGTAAAAAGAGCGTACCTTGTCAACGCCTTTTGATTTGACGTACTCCTTGCTTTTCTCCGCGACTTCTTTGGCGAACTCCTCGAGCGCCGGATCGGTCGATGCGGTCAACTCTGGATTGACCATGGTCACCGAGGCCTTCCACAGGTTGTGCTCGCGGTAAACGGAAAGCAGCAGCAGCTCGGCATCGCACAGCTTTTGAAGCGCGATGGCCTTATCCAGCGCGGCGTGCGCGGCGTCCGATCCGTCCAGGGGCACCAGAATCGTGTTGAACATACTCGTCTCCTGTCACTTGTCGAACGCGACGTCGCGCAGAAAGAGCGCGATCTCGGGGAAGAAAATCAGCAATACCGCGACCAGCAGCAGGATGGCCACGAACGGCGGCGTGCCCCTGATGACCTCGAGATAAGGCCGGCGGAAAACCGCGACAGCAGTAAATATGTCGCATCCGAACGGCGGCGTCGCCGAACCAATTGCAGCCTGCAGGGTGATCAGGGTGCCAACAAGAATCGGGTCGAGACCGGTGCTCTGGATCGCCGGTGCGAAGATGGGCACCAGAATCAGGATCACGACGATCGGGTCGACGAACATGCAGCCGATGAAGAACGCGATTGCAATCACGAACAGCACGCCAATCGGCCCCATCTGATCGATGCCAATGGCACCGAGGATCGCCTGCGGCACCTGCGCGAACGACAACACCCAGGCGAAGGCCGCACCCGCGCCGACGAGAATAAACACCACGCCGGTCACCAACCCGGTCGACTTCGCGATGGAATAGAAATCCTTTACGCTGATTGAGCGAAAAACGATCGTTTCCAGGAACAGGGCGTACAGCACGCTGACCGCGGCGGCTTCGGTCGGGCTGAATATGCCGCCGAAGATACCGCCGACGATGATCACCGGAAAGCCCAGCGGCCAGACCGCGCGTTTTACCATGTTGAATCGCTCGCCCCAGGTCGCCGCCTCCTCGGTCGGCACTTTTTTGACGATCGCGTAGATCATGCTGTAGATCGAAAACAGCGCCAGGATCAGCAGTCCCGGACCGATGCCCGCGATGAACAACTCGGGAATCGACGATTTGGATACCACCCCGTAGATGATCATGCCGATGCTGGGAGGTATCAGGAAAGCGATGTCGCTGGAATTGACGATCAGCGCCAGTATGAACGAATCCGGGTAGCCGCCTTTGAGCATACGCGGCCGCAGCGGACCGCCGACGGCAACAACGGTAGCCTGGGTCGAGCCCGATACCGCCCCGAACAGGGCGCAGGCCGTGGACGTGCTGACCGCGAGGCCGCCCTTGATGTGCCGCACGAACGCCATTACCAGGTCGACCAGCCGGTCAGCGGAATGGCCGCGGGTCATGATGTCGGCGGCAAGGATGAACATGGGCACCGCAATAAGCGATGCGGGACGTATTCCACCCAGCATCTGCTGCACCATGAATTCGGTCTTGCCGATATCGCCGAACAATGAAACCACCCCAATGAACGCGCCCATGATCAGCGGAATCATCATCGGAAAACCGAGCAGCAGCAACACCAGCATGACCAGGAAAATTGCGGTTGCCATGGCTATACCTCGACCTCGCGCGCTTCGCCTTCATGCAGGCTCGTCGACAGGTAGATTTCGCTTTCGCGCAGGTTTTTGAACGTGGTCAGTGCGTACTGAACGCCGGTTACGAAGAATCCGACCGGCACCCACAGATAAACCAGATAGACCTGCACCCCGAGCGCGGGCATGATCCTGCCCTTGGATTGGATGCTGAGTATGTATTCGACCGCGTACCAGGCCAGGAACAGCATGCAAACCGCCGTCACACCGGTAATAATAGTCATCAACACCTTGCGAATCTTATCCGGCATGTGATCATAGATCGCGGACATGCGGATGTGCCGGCCGAGCCTGGCCGCGTAGCCGACGCCGGCAAACGTCACCAGCAGAATGAAAATGCTGTTGAGTTCCTCCGCGAAGATGATCGAGTGGTTGAACACAAACCGGCTGATCACGTTGGCGATGGTGTTGACCGCCATCAGGATCACCCCGGTGGCCATCATGAATTCCTCGATCTTCGCGATCACGCCGTCGATCGCATCAAGCACTCCGGCGATGCCGCCACTCTTTAGGTTCGAATCGCTCATAGCTCACATCCTGGGCAGGGATTTATCGTGTGGATATACCCGAAGGGTATGCCGTATCGGGGTCCTGCCCTGACGGACAGGACCCCCTTAAACGACCGACGGCTGCGCATCCGGTCGGTTTGTGCGCAACCCCTGGCGCGCTAGCTTCTGGCTGCTTCCAGGTCCTTTTTCATCTGTTCGATGATCTTGCGCCCGCGCTCCCCGGCTTTTTCGATGTACGCTTCCTCTACCGCCTTGGCGCGCTCTATGAACACCGCCCGCTCCTCGTCGGTCAGGCGGTTGATAACGGCCTCCGGATTTGTTTCCTTGATCTTGTTGAGTCCGGTTTCATCCATCTCGACAGCCGCATCCAGAATCCAGTTGTGCGCATGCGCGGTGGCATCCTGCACCAGTTTCTTGTCCTCGTCGCTCAGGCCATCATAGAAATCGGCATTGGCCATGACCGCCGTGGTGTACTGGGCATGCCCGGTATAAGTCAGCACAGGGGCGAGATTGTCGAGGTCGTATGCCTCGATCCAGATGGTCGGGTTTTCCTGACCGTCAACCATGTTGGTTTTCAGCGCGCCGATAAGCTCACCCCACGACATCGCAATCGGCGAGGCGCCGAATGCCTTGTAGGTTTCCAGCAGCAGCGGCGACGGCATGGTGCGGATCTTCATGCCGGCGAGGTCCTCGGGATTGCGAAATGGTTTCTTGGTGGTGACCACCTGCTCACCCTCAGGGAACACGGAGAGCAATTCGAGGCCGTGCTCACGATAGATTTCATGAAACATTTCGTTGACCGCCTTGCCTTCCTTGAAATAACGGCGCACCTCTTCGGGGTCGGTCGGCTGCACATAGGGCACGAGAAATGCTTCGGCCTCGGGGATCATCGCGCCGGTAAATCCGGGCGATTGATCAATGAACTGTATCAGGCCGGCCAGGGCCTGCTCCATCGCGTCAGCGGATTCGCCGAGTGCCCCTACAGGGTAAATCTTGATCGTGTGGTCGGAATTCTCCTCGATATATTCCTTGAACTTGGTGGCGTACAGGCCCTGCGGGTCGGTCAGGCCTTCCTCCATGGCATAACGCCACTCGTCTGCAATGGCCGCAGTGGAAAGGGCCATGCCAGCCGCCAGACCTAAAGCCGTCAGTGTCTTGTGCATCTCGGACTCCTCTAAGTATTGATGGTGTATGAATCTGTTGGTTATCTTGACAGGCGCGTGGCATTCGAGTCGCCGTGCTTCGGCACTGAATAGTCCGCGCCGGCAATTCATTCTAGAGAATCCATGTGCAATAATTCTGCGTGTTCATTAATCTAAACGATTGGATACTGCAATATGAGCACTAAAAACGCAGAAAATAGTATTGACGATATTGATCTCAATCTTCTGGCCATTCTCCAGCGGAACGCACTGACCAGCTCCGAACTGCTCGGTGACGCGGTCGGCCTGTCACCGACGGCAGCCAAGCGGAGGATCAACAGGATGCGCAGCAACGGCACAATCAGAGCGGATGTTTCGATCGTGGACCCCGATCGCGTCGGTTACCCGGTATTCACGCTCGTCTTTGTCAATCTGGAACGTGATCGGCGCGATATCATGCAAAACTTCAAGCGTGCGATTGCCAAGAATCCCCGCATCGTGCAGGCGTTTTACATCACGGGCGATGCCGATTTCGTACTGCTGGTTGCCTCGCGTTCGCTCGCCGACTACGAACGCTTCACACAATCCTTCTTCTGGGAAAAACCGGACATCAAGAATTTCAAGACAATGGTCGTCATGGATACCATCAAGCTGGGCCTGGAACTACCGCTCGAGGAATGAGTTCCTGGTTTGGACCAACTGCGGACGTTCCGCAGCACATATTTGGTTATTCAAGCAGCAATGCCACTCGTCGCTCAAAATGATCTACCTGCCTTTTGTCCGCTCCCTGTTTCTCACAACCCGCCAAACCCCATGCTCCGATTCAGCGAGTTTTGATCCAGTAAATGTTCAAAAGGGGTTCGCACTCGTACGTCAAAAAGCGTCTTCCATGGACTGGTCTGTTGAGATCCGTTGACCGATAAGCCCGAAAAGTGCGTTTGTCGCCAGTGCGGTGAGCAC
>JAASSH010000251.1 GCA_021767985.1 Gammaproteobacteria bacterium
GGCCAGCGCGTTGTCGGTACCGATAATGTCGGATTCGATGTCTTCGGATCCACCGACCAGGTATTCCTGGAAACGCAGTTGTAAATCGCGCAGCCGTGTCATGCCTGAGGCTGGTAATAGGGTGCCGCAATGGTTCGCGCATGGTCGAGTTCCGCGAGCACCTGGTCGAGCGCGGGAATATTGCCGTCACGCTCGATCATCGTCGACACCGGGCCGAACCGTTTTGCGGTTTCCTCGTAAAGCGCCCATACCGGATCGATGACGTCCTGATCATGGGTATCGATGATCAGGTTGCCGTCGTTGGTATGTCCGGCGAGATGGTGTTGCCAGACTCGCGCCGGCGGTACGCCCTCGAGATATTCGATCGGATCATAGCGATGATTGTAGCTGCTGACATAGATGTTATTGACGTCGAGTAGCAGGTAGCAGTCGGCCCTGTCGGCGATCGCGGACAGGAATTCCCACTCGGGCATTGCGTCGTCGCAATAGGTGATATAGCTGGACAGATTCTCGATCAGCATCTGGCGGCCAATGTAATCCTGTACCCGCGAGATGCGTTCGGCGACGTGCCTGACGGCTTCCTCGGTGTAGGGCAGCGGCAGCAGGTCGTGCAGGTTCATGTGATCGACCCCGGTCCAGCACAGGTGATCGGAAAACCATCGCGGTTCGACGCGTTCGATCAGCGCCTTGAGCCGTTTCAGGTATTCGAAATCGAGTTCGTCGGTACTGCCCAACGACATCGATACACCGTGCATGACCATCGGGTAATCCTGGCGAATAGCGTCCAGGAAGTGGAGCGGTTTACCGCCATCGATCATATAGTTCTCGCTCAGAATTTCGAACCAGTCGATGTTTTTCGGTTTGCGCTCGAGAATGTCCTGGTAATGCTCCGCACGCAACCCAAGGCCGAATCCGAGGAAAGGTTTAGTATCAGTCATCGGGACGATCTTAAACTATGACCTTTTATGAGTGTATCGGTCGGGCAAAAAAATGCACCGGCAAGACCGGTGCATTTCGTTCAGCCGAGAAAGACAGCTTAGGCTTCGAACTTACCACCTGCTTCTTCACACTCTGATTTGGTACGCTTGACCCAACCCTGCCCCGCACAGGAGTTTTGACCTGCACAGCTGGTGGTTGCGGTTGCACAGGCACTGGTGCCCTTGCATGAATTGACGTTAAAACATTTGCCCGCTTTCTCCGTCGCGGTCGCGCTCATCGGTGCAATTGCGAACATAGCAGCGGCAGCTGCGGCCAGTGCGACTCCGGTGGTTTTCTTAGCTGTATTCATTTGTCGTTTCCTCAAGTTATTGAACGATTGGTTGTACTGGTTAACTCCCCATTACGAGAGCTTAGAGGAAACGATTTTCCAGAAAGTTCATAAAAAATCGGAAAAATGAGAAAAAATCTGTATTACTACAGGCTGAGGGAACTTTTAGCGATATTGTCGAATGATTAGCTGATCGCCGCGCTGCACCAGCTCGAAGTGTTTCAGAACGTTCATTCCGAGCAGGATTTCATCGACCGCCATGCCCGCGATAATCGTGGCATTAACGTCATATAGCTCGATATCGCCGATGGCGAGTTGATCGAGGCGGGTCAGGTAAGCGGTGGTGACGCCATTCGCGGTCGATACCGGGGTCGCGGGGCCGGCCTCGATTCCGAGTCTGTGCTGCATTTGGGCCGGTATCGCGGTGGTCGTGGCGCCGGTATCGACCAGGAAGGTCACCTGCTGGCGGTTTACTTCTCCGTCGAAAACGTAATGGCCGCTGCGGTTACGCGTTAGCACGACTTCCTGGAATTCACCGGTTTGCAGCGTCGAAACGGACTGGTTCGGATTGTTTTGCGAATCGAGGATTTTCGAAAATGCGAGCGCCATAACCAGAAAAGCCAGCACCCAGGCGGACGCGGTAAACATCATGCCGAGTTTTTTAGTAGAATGCGCCATCTCGAATATAACGTAGTGTTTATTCTACCGAATTCAACAAAGGGCAGGTAAATGTCGGGTAACAGTTTCGGCAAATCATTCGTGGTGACTTCGTTTGGCGAAAGTCACGGTAGCGCAATCGGCTGCATTGTCGACGGTTGTCCGCCAGGGCTGGAGCTCAGCGAGGCCGATCTGCAGCGGGATCTCGACCGGCGTAAGCCCGGGACCTCGCGGCACACGACCCAGCGGCGTGAGGATGACGCGGTGCAAATTCTGTCGGGGACTTTCGAAGGCAGGACTACCGGCACTCCGATCTGCCTGCTGGTGCATAACCAGGACCAGCGCTCGAAGGACTATAGCGACATCATGAACCTGTTTCGCCCCGGTCATGCCGACTACAGCTATATGCAAAAGTACGGTTTGCGCGATTATCGCGGCGGCGGACGTTCGTCCGCGCGCGAGACCGCGATGCGCGTCGCCGCGGGCGGTATCGCGAAAAAATACCTGTTCGAAAAATGCGGTATCCAGGTCCGTGGTTACCTGTCGCAGCTGGGTCCCTTGAAGCCGGTTAATTTTGACTGGGCGCAGGTCGATCAGAACGCGTTTTTCTGTCCCGATGTCGAGATGGTGCCGGAGATGGAAAAATACATGGATGCACTGCGCAAGGAGGGCGAGTCGATCGGCGCCAGGGTTTCCGTGGTCGCCAGCGGGGTGCCGCCCGGCCTCGGCGAACCGATTTTCGATCGCATCGACGCCGATATCGCGCACGCGATGATGAGTATCAACGCGGTCAAGGGGGTCGAGATCGGCGCTGGTTTTGGTAGCGTCGAGCTCAAGGGCACGCAAAACCGCGATGAAATTACACCCGAGGGTTTCCTGTCGAACCATGCCGGTGGCACTCTGGGTGGCATCACATCGGGACAGGACTTGCTGGTGCACATTGCGCTTAAACCGACTTCCAGTATCCATCTGCCGGGAAAAACCGTCGACGTGGACGGCAACGCGGCCAACATCCGCACCAAGGGTCGCCACGATCCCTGCGTCGGCATCCGCGCTACACCGATTGCCGAAGCCATGCTCGCGATCGTGCTGATCGATCACTTCCTGCGCAACCGCGCGCAAAACGCCGACGTCGACTGCAAAACCCCGATCATCCCCGCCAGTCCGGAGTAGGACTGGTTGCTCGCAGGCGTCTCGATCAGGAATCCAGGGCCTGCTTGATTTCCTTGTAAATCAGGCGGGAGTTGTGGGTGCGCCTGGCGTCGGTCGGAGCATTCTTGTGATTGCGCCATAGTTGGCGCAGTTTCTGACGGTCGGCACACTCGACTTCCTCGAGCAGCGCCTCGATCGCGTCGAAGCCCTGATCGATGATGCGGTCGCGCCAGCGTTCGGCACGGTGGTGACGCTGGATCGATTGCTGACTCTCCTGATCGATTTCGGCGAGCGCCGCGATAATGGGCTCGGGGTCACGCGCGCGCAGCAGCTTGCCAAGGAACTGGTAGTGACGCTTGAGCGCGCTGCGCTTGTTCTGGATTCGCTTTGCCAGCTCGATGGCTTCCAGCAGCTGATCGTCCAGCGGGATGCGCGCCAGCAGGTCGGCCGGCAGGGCGGCGAGTCTTTTGCCGAGGTCCTGCAGCGCGTGGCTTTCCCGCTTGAGTTGACTCTTGCTGACATACTCGATTTCGTCAAACTCTGCTTCGTTTTCCATAACAGTCTGGGATAAAATGCGCGGATGAAACTCGAAAAAAACAGCATGTTAGCATTTCCGCACGCGGAAGCGTTTAAAAACATCGTCGCCGAAGCGCTCAAAATGGCGCAGGACAAGGGCGCAACCCAGGTCGAAGCCGGACTGTCGGTATCGCAGGGCCTGTCGGTTGCCACGCGCATGGGATCGGTTGAAACCATCGAGCACCAGCAGGATAACGGTCTCGGCATCAGCGTTTATTTTGGCCGCCATAAAGCCAGCGCCAGCACCTCGAACCTGGATCCTGACGCAATCAGAAAAACGGTGGACGCCGCCTGTGATATCGCTCGCCATACCTCGGAGGATCCCTGCACCGGCCTGGCCGACGCTGAGTTAATGGCCAGCGAAATCCATGAGCTCGATCTGTATCACCCGTGGGACCTGGAACCCCAGTCGGTTATTGACCTGGCACTGGAGTGCGAAAACGCGGCGCTCGATTACGACCCGCGCATCGTCAATTCGGAGGGGGCCTCGGTGGATTTGAATGCCGGCGTGTCGGTGTATGGCAATTCACATGGATTTCTGCAGTCGCAGCACAAAACGCGGCATAGCATTAGCTGTTCTGTCGTCGGCCAGTCGAACGGCAATATGCAACGCGATTACTGGTACGACGTCGGACGTAACCCCGATCATCTCGCCAGCGCCCGCAGCGTTGGCCAAACCGCGGCCGAACGCACGATACGCCGGCTCGACGCGAGCAAGCTCAAGACCCAGCAGGCGCCAGTAATGTTTGTGCCGGAACTGGCGCGTGGCGTTATCGGGCATTTCACCGCCGCGATTGGCGGTGCCGCGCAGTATCGTAAGGCCAGTTTCCTGCTGGGAGCCGAGGGTGAGCAGGTTTTCCCGGATTTCGTGCAGTTAC
>JAASSH010000252.1 GCA_021767985.1 Gammaproteobacteria bacterium
ACACATCCCTGAAAACCATCTCTAATCACCGATGCGATCGTCGATCGCAGCCATCAGCAGTGATAAATTTACCGCGGCGCAAAGCTCGCATAGAATGAGCGACATCGAGACTCGGTCAAAAATTCGATGACGACAGTAAACACCGACGCATGCGTTCTGGTTACCGGAGCAAACGGCGGCATCGGCACGGCGATCTGCCGCCTGCTGGTAACGCGAGGACATCGCGTGGTCGCCACGGCGCGCAACCCGGCGAAGCTCGAAACGCTGGCTGATGAACTCGGTGCGGCGCTGCAACCACTGGCGCTGGACGTGACCGACCGCGCAGCGGTTGACGGCCTTGGCGAGGCCTTACCCGCCGGTTTCGATCGCATCGACATCCTGGTCAATAACGCCGGCCACGACACCGGCGGGCGCCGCCTGTTCGACGCGGGCAGTTCCGATCAATGGTGCGAGATCGTCGAAACCAACGTGCAGGGTATGATCCGGGTCACTCACGCGTTGATTGGCGGTATGCTCGAACGCGGCCACGGTCATATCATCAACCTGGGTTCGATTGCCGGCCTGAAGCCCTATGCAACCGGCACGGCCTACGTTACCAGCAAGTACGCGGTACACGGTTTCAGCGAAACCCTGAGGCTCGACTACGCCGGCAAGGGGATTCGAATTACGGAAATCATGCCGGGGCTGGTGCGCAGTGGCTTCGCCGCGCAAAGGCTGGGCGATGTGGCCCAGGCAGAGGCGTTCTATGACAGCTTCGACGCCTGCCTGCAACCGCAGGACGTCGCCGACACGGTTGCCTACGCGATTGCGCAGCCGCCGCATGTCGAAATAGCGCAACTGGTGGTACTGCCGGTTTCGGGACCGGATCGATCATGACTCGAACCGCTGCATCATTCGCCACCGCGGCGCAGCAGATTTTTGTGCCGCAACTCTTCGACCAGGTTGCCGACATCACGCCCGACCTGATCGCGATCGAGATCGGGAAAAGCGGTTAGCAAAACCTCGATCACTTCGTCCTCTGTCATCGGTTCCGCCAGTAGCGCCCAGATGGAGCTGCCGGTCGAATTGAGATGATGAATCGCCGCTCCCTCTCGGTCGGCGAGAAAACCTTGGTCGTCCAACTGGACAAATTTTATCTCCGGATTCTGCCTGTAGTACCCGGGTGCGAGGTCGCAAGCGACCGCCTTCGACTCGAAAGCTATCGCGGTATTTGCCTGTGACCCGCTGTTTGTATCTGGCCAGCTTTTGAATTCCTGTTGTAACAACCAGCCAGCGTCCTCTGCACAGTCGTAACGAAGTCGAAAACATTGCGAGTCGGCAACCAGTTTACTTAACACGGCGAGAATTTCAGGGGCTTCGGCTTCACGCGCAAAATTTTGCCAGACCACCTGCCGCAAGATCTCCGCGTCAGAAACGTCTTCGAGCATCGTGGTGGCCCCGGCCTCCCGTTCCAGTAACACGAAAGCGCCAACCGGAAGCGTCTTGCCGCGTTCCGCCATCTCGCTTTCATCGAGCTGCAGGTACATGTAATGCTTCCCCTGCAAGCAATTATGCTTTTCGATGAAGTGCAGCGATTCTGGCGCCAGGTTATCGGGTAGCGGCCTGCGCAAGCGCAAGGCAAGCCCTGGCGCGACACCCCTGCCTTGCGCGCGGCTAATCGGCAATACATCGTCGCAGAATATCTGCACACCCGCTGCTGCCAGGCATGCGGACAGAATGCTTTTTCCGGCCCGGTACTGACTCGGGAAAACAACCAGCCTGCCGGCGAATTCCGCAGCCGCTCCGTGCAAACACAGCAGCTTGTCATCCTGGTGCACATAGGCGCGCATCAGCTCGGCGACCAGCGCGCATAATGCTCCCACCGCATCGTTTCGCGTTAACGGCTTCGCCAGTAAAGCCCCCTCGAGAATATAGTTACCATCTTGCCGGGTAAGGCTGATTATCGGCGCCTCCTGGTTGCCTGATACGATACTGAAGGGCCACCCTGAAAAGGCCCGCGGCAACAGCTCGCATAAGTCCTCGCAATCCACCAGACGCACGGGTTTCGACAAATCGTCGAAAGTCACGTAAATCGGCTCAGCGGGCATTTCAGTCCTTTGTTGCTGTCTCAGGTATGGCTCAAATTGCGCTTGGACAACTTACACCGGCTGCTATAACCAGCCGGTGTGTGTGTATGACGGTTTATTAGCCGTCCGCCGTGGATTAGCGTTGATCGTTCGGATCATCACCGGACGACGAGCCAGAAGAGCCCCCGCCGTTTCCAGAACCGCTCGCGCCTGAAGAACCGGCTGAGGAACTGCCTGAGGAACCGCCTGAGGAACCGCCTGAGGAACCGCCTGAGGAACCGCCTGAGGAACTGCCTGAGGAACCGCCTGAGCCACCGCGGCCTACACCATCGTTACCATTGCCGGAACCGCCGCCTGAGCCACCACCGGACCCGCCGCCAGAACCGCCGCCTGAGCCACCACCGGACCCGCCGCCGGAACCACCGCCGTTGCCTCCGTTGCCGCCGTTTCCACCACCATTACCGCCGCCAGATCCACCGCTCGAAGCATGCGCGGATTGACTGATGGTCATCAGCACGGGCACCGCGTAAGCAGCCGTGGCTACCAGACCAAGCCTGGACAGTGCCCTCCGGCGTTCGTTATCGACCAATTCTTCACCGATTTTCGGTGACCTTGTCTCATCTTTCATGACGTTTAACCTCTTAGGCTATTAATAATAAATTTGGGATTTTATTCCCATATTTAAAATAATAGAACATATACAAGCTCAAGACAAACAAATTTCTTCACATTTCGGTCAGGGCCTTAAACCGACTTAAAACCCACCTGGAAGATTAATCAGTTTCGTTTCGGAATTATCACGAAGCCAGGTAAACGAAATGTTAAGCAGAGCAAAGACTAACTTCGAATTTCCAGTAGCAGAACGGAAAAACTAGCGCGGGCCGACAGTAAATTTTCGATCTCCAGTGGCAAGGATGATTGCTAACAACTGTATCCTGTGTCCGGCGAATTGTTTCTGGAATCGAGTGACACCATAATACCTCTGCACAATAATAAGTTTCCCGCGGGATTATCCAGATGAAAACCAGCGCCCGAGCAATCGTTATTACGGATAATCACAAATCGTGATCAAACGCTTTTCATCACAGACTCTCGCAAAATTTGCAAGCCTCTACGCCGGCCTGGCCTACGGTCTCTACTGGATTCCGTTACGCGGACTGGAACAGGCTGGTTTGCACGACGTGCTGCCGGCGCTGATGTTCAATCTGGTACCGATGATCCTGATTCTTCCGCTGATCGTATGGCGCTGGCCCGGTATTCGCAGAGCGCCCCTGCACTTTCATATCACCGGGGTTATCGTCGGTCTGTCGCTGGTCGGATACACCAATGCGTTTTTATACACGGACGTGGTGCGAGTACTGATCCTGTTCTACCTGACCCCGATCTGGGGCTTTATGCTGGCAAGAATATTTCTGGGTGACTTGATAACACCGATCCGCTGGATCTCGATTTTACTGGGGATCGGCGGCATGCTGACCATATTCGGTATCGACGTGGGTATTCCGCTTCCCGATAACGTCGGTGACTGGATCGCGCTCGCGGCCGGCATCCTATGGGCGATCGCGAGCCTGATGATGCTGATGGGCAAGGAGAGCCCTATCGACTACGCACTCTGGTTCTTCCTGTGGAACGGCATCGCGGCAATTATCGTGACTTTCATTTTCTTTGCGCAAGGCAGTACCGCCTTTCCCGATATTTCGGTATTCGCCGCGGTTCTGCCATGGATGATTCCGCTGGCGGCGCTGTTTATAATTCCTGCCGGCTTCGCCGTAATTTACGGGCCGACCCAACTCAATCCCGGCATCGCGGGCATACTGTTCATGGTCGAAATCGGGGTCGGAACGATCACCGCCAGCATCCTGACCGACGAGCCGTTCGGTTTGCGCGAACTACTGGGCGTGCTAATGATTACGCTGGCGGCACTGATCGAACCCGTGCGCGACCTGATACAGCATCGTTACGGGCGCGGCCAATCCGAGTTTCTGGATTTGAGCTAACGGCAGCTGCATGCCGTGGTGGCTATGGATCCGATTCAGAAATCCGTGATACCCGGCACAGGATGCCCCAAAGTATTGATATTATTCAGCAAAATTTCAGAAAGCTTGTCTAGGCTGGCTAGCATAAGGGAAATTCCGATCACAGATTAGTTTATAGTATTCCGACATTCTCAGGGGCAGACTGAATCCGGAAGTTGAGTTGATTATGAAATTACTACTAGTCGAAGATTCCGAACGCCTGCAACGATCGTTGACTACCGGCCTGCAAAAAAACGGTTTTACCGTAGACCAGGCCCTCGACGGCGAGGAAGCACTCGCTTACATCGCAACCAATCAATACGACGCCATCGTCCTCGATTTGATGCTGCCCAAGATCGACGGCTTGAGCGTTTTATCCAGGTTACGGGGGGACGGCAACGACACTCACGTATTGATTCTGTCCGCCAACGACCAGACCGAAGATC
>JAASSH010000253.1 GCA_021767985.1 Gammaproteobacteria bacterium
AATCCGATTTAACCTCGGGCATCGGTTCGGTGCGTTCGCCGCGAAAAGCGATAAACGCGGGCTGCATGATCAACTGGTTGAGCTTGTGAAAGCCTTCCACCAGTTCGCGCAAATCATGGGCCTCGGACAGGTAATTGAAATGAGCCGCGGGCCGGTCGAGCGGATTGGCCGAGGTCAGCGCGATATGGCCCGAGCTCGCCGGTCGCAGCTGCTCGACCTGCAGCGTGAAACCCTGCGACAGGACAATCTTACGACCGCGAAATTTCGCTGAAATCGGCGCGAAGTGATATTGCAGGTTCGGATAATCGACCTTGTCGTTGCCCCGAATCAGGCCCCCTGCTTCCCAGATGTTGGATGCGGCGAAGCCGTCCTTGCTGGTTAGCCAGCGTGCACCGATCCTCAGTTTATTCCATGGCCGGCTGGCGCGGTGATAGGTGATCGGCTGGGTACAGCGCCAGCTGCAGTTAAGTTTCAGATGATCCTGCAGGTTTTGCCCGACCGCGGGCATTTCGTGACGCAGCGTGATGCCGTGCTTTTTCAGTTCTGCCGCCGGTCCGATGCCCGATAGCATCAACACCTGCGGCGACTTGATCGCGCCGCAGGACAGGATTACTTCGCGCCGGGCACGAATCACCTGAACCTTGCCCTGGTGCTGGAAGCGGACGCCGGCGGCGCGGTGGTTTTCCAGCAGAACTTGCTCGACCAGTGCGTGGGTCACCAGTTCCAGGTTGGGACGTGTCAGCGAGGGCTTCAGGTGCGCCACCGCGGCGCTGCAGCGGCGACCGTCGCGTATGGTGCTGTCGAGTCGCGCCAGGCCCTCGGGTTGATAACCGTTCAGATCGTCGGACCTGCCCTGCTTGGAAGTTTCACCGGCGGTCAGGAAGGCGTCGAACAGCGGATTTTCGAGCTTGGCGCGCGCGACACCGAGCGGGCCGCTGTCGCCGCGCCATTCGTTGGCGCCGCGCTCGGAGGTTTCACCCGCCTTGAAGTAGGGCAGGCAATCAGCGTAGCTCCAGCCATCGAGGCCGAGTTCGTCGTTCCAGCGGTCATAATCCTTCGGATGCCCGCGCATGTACACCATCGAGTTGATCGAAGACGAGCCACCCACCACCTTGCCGCGCGGAAGTTCGATCTTGCGTTGCTCGAGTTCGGTCTCGGGTTCTGTTTCGTAGTTCCAGTTGATCGCCGGGTCCTTGTAAACGCTGTGCACTCCGGCGGGGATGTGGATCATGAGTTTGCTATCCATTCCGCCGGCCTCGACGATCAGCACCGAGTGCTCACCGTTTTCACTGAGGCGATTGGCCAGCACGCAGCCGGCCGAGCCCGCGCCCAGGATGATGTAATCGTATTCGGCTTTCATGCGCAGAGCATCGCAACTGTATCGAGACAGGTCAATCCCTAATGGTAACCGGTCCGGATCAATGGTTCGCGTCCACGAGAAATTCGCTGCGCGTCGCGGCGGGCATGCAAACAACCCGAGCCGGGTAGTAAAAAGCTTGGATGCGGTTATGGCTTCGAATATGATCGCCGCTCCAACGAAACGACGGGCTTACATGAGCGAGATTTACGATTTCGATCGACAGATCGACCGCAGCAATGCCACCAGCGCCAAGTGGGAAAAGTACCGCGGTCGCGATATTTTACCGATGTGGGTGGCGGACACCGATTTCGCGGTATTGCCCGAAGTCCAGCAGGCGCTGCACCGCCGCGCCGATCACCCCGTGTTCGGTTACGGGCATACGCCGGAGCACCTGATCGAGGTGCTGGTCGAGCGTATGCGCCGGTTATACCAGTGGCGGATCGAACCCGACTGGCTGGTGTTTTTACCCGGTATCGTCGGTGCGCTGTTTCTCGCCTGTCGCGCCACCGGCAAGCCCGGCGACGAAGTCTATCGTCCGGCGATTATTTACCCGCCGTTCGCCAAGGCGCCGCAGATGAATGCGCAGAACGGCCTGCCGGTGCCGATGCGCATGCACGAGGAGCGCATGATCATCGACCTGGACTGGCTCGAGCAGCAGCCCACGCATCCGGGTCAGTTATTGCTGCTATGCAACCCGCAAAATCCGGGCGGCGCAATTTACCGCGAAAGCGAGTTGCGCCGCCTTGCCGAGTTCGTCATCCAGCGGGACATGCTGCTGTGCTCGGATGAGATTCATTGCGACCTGATTCTCGATCCGGAGAAGAAACACGTCCCGATTGCGTCGCTGGGCCCTGAGATCGAGCAGCGCAGCATTACGCTGATGGCGCCGAGCAAGACTTTTAACCTGGCCGGGCTCGGCTGCGCCTTCGCGATCGTGCGGCAGCCCGAATTGCGCGCGCAAATGAAGGTCAGTCCCTACATCGTGCCGCACGTCAATGTCATGGGTCTGGCCGCGGCCGAGGCGGCCTACGAGTTCGGCGACGAGTGGGTGCGCCAGCAGTGCATCTACCTTGCCGCTAACCGGGACTATCTGATCGATGCAGTCAACCGTATTCCCGGCCTGAGCCTGGGGCCGATCGAGGCAACCTACCTGGCCTGGATCGATGTCTCCGCGCTCGGGCTCGAAGATCCGATGGAATTCTTCGAAAACGCCGGCGTCGGCATGTCGCCAGGACGCGACTTTGGCGATAACGGCTTCATGCGGCTCAATTTCGGCTGCCCCCGCAGTCGCGTCGAGCAGGCGGTGGCGCGCATCCGCAAGGCTGTCGAATCGCTGGCCTAGCGTCCTCCGGGCCGCTTCGATGCCGTGCCAGCGGCATGTCGTAATTGTCTTTTCTTAGGTCGTTCTAGTTCGGCGCCAGGCCGGCGGTTTCCGATATTCTCTTGCCTCTTCATGCGGGGTATGGCGTCAAACGGTGCCCCGCCTGGTAAATCACAGAACAAGGCGGATTGATCAATGGCGATTCCTTCTCATGTAAAATATCTGGTTATCGGCGCGGGCATACACGGTCTCAGTACCGCTTACCACCTGGCGCAACAGCTCAGGGCCCAGGGCAAGGGCGACGGGCGCGATATCCTCGTGGTCGACAAGGGCGGCATCGCCGCGGGCGCGTCCGGCATCGCCTGTGGTGTGGTACGCAACAATTACTTCCAGCCGGCAATGCGCGAACTGATGGCGCATAGCGTCGGTGTCTGGGAGACCGATCCCGAGGGTTACAGCTATCACCCGGTCGGCTACATGCAGATCAGTCCGGAAAGCATGCATGAAGACGTCGCCAGCATCGCACGCCAGCAGAAGGAAATCGGTTACGAGTCGACCTTCATCGAGGGCGAAAAGGAATCCGCGGATTACATGAAGACCCTGTTCCACGACTGGCAGGCCAGGGGCATCACGTCGGTGCTGCACGAAAAACGCGGCGGCTATGCGAATAACACCAAAGCGATGTACGCGCTCGCGACCAAGGCGGAAAACGAGGGTGTGCGTATCCTGACCGGCTGCACCGTCACCGGTTTCAAGAGCGAATCGGCCGGCGGCGCGGTGCGGGCGGTGGAAACCGACAAGGGTGAGATTGGTTGCGACCAGGTCGTCATCGGCGCGGGCCCCTGGGCCAAGACCGTGTGGGACATGCTCGAATTGCCGAAGACTATCAGCATCAAGGGTGCCGATGGCCAAATGCACGACAATGTGCCGATGTGGATTTACTGGTCATTGCAGGAAGGCACCCTCGGGGTCGATCCGGAGCTGCAAAAAACCAACGACGGCAAGTTCCCGCCGGTGATCCACGTCGATAGCAACGAGCCGCTGTACTCGGATTTCGACGGTAGCCTGATTACCGATCAAATGTGGGGTATTTACTACAAGCCCGACTTTCACTTCGGCGGCATCCAGGGCGGCGCCGCTCCTTACGCGATCGACACCGACCCCGACGACGTCGCGGTCGATCCCTACGGCGTCGATTCGCCCGATTTCGTGGTCGGCGAGGATTTCGCGCACATGTGGACCTCGGCACTGGCGCATTGCCAGAAGCGGTTCGAAGGCCAGTTCGAGTATTACAAGAACGAACCCTCGGGCGGTATCGGTTCGTTTACCCCGGACAGTTTCCCGGTGTTCGACGTGTTCCGTGAAAACTGCTACCTGATCGCCGATTCCAACCATGGCTACAAGATGCTGGGCGTCGGCAAGCTGGTGGCCGAGGAGCTATGCGGGCAGAAGAGTTCGCTGCTCGAGCCGTTCCGCTTTTCGCGTTACGCCGAGGGCAGGCTGCACCCGGTATCGAACAGCCCGTTTCCCTGGTCATGACAACAAGGTCACCGTGTGATTCACGCAGTGACCTTGTTGTCATCCCGGAATTCGCGTAGCGAATATCCGGGATCTCGCAACGAATCCCCGATGTTCGTTTATTGATTCGGCGTCGGTCAGAGAGCAATTACTCCGTTATTCGCCTGCACCCCTGGTGCAGGCTTTTTTTTGCCTGTAACCAGGCGCTGCAGCCGCGCGCGATGGTTACTGTCAATTGGCGCACGAAGTCGAGGCCGTGAACCGATAACCGACACCAGGAGTTTCAGGTCTGCACAAAATGGGGGCGGGTGTGGTTGGCAAAGGCCAC
>JAASSH010000024.1 GCA_021767985.1 Gammaproteobacteria bacterium
CGCCGATACTCCGGGACCGAGATTCAGCGTGCCGACATGCTCGCCGTTAACCGAAAATTTCACGTACTTGATATAATGAATCGGAATCTTGTTGCCATCGGAGTCGAGCCGATTCCCGGTTTCCATCGGATGCTTGATTAAACAGGTCGCGCGGACGCCGTTGCCTGTTTGTTCTACCTTGAGTCGCGTGCGTTTTCTCGCCATCGTGCAAATTCCTCGAATAATACCTATGCGTCAACCGCCGCAACCGCCGATCGCAACCCGTACTTCCTGCGAGGTGACGTACCACTGGCCGCCGGATTTGACGTAAACCATGACCTCATCGGTCCCCGCCATTTTGATCCGAATCCTGAAGTAGCTCCCGGTACGTGGCGTGGTCTCGATAACGGTCAACAACGGCGTCGGGTTTTTAGGTACCACCACCGCAATCGATTCGGGCGAAGGCAGGGTAGTTGACACCTCGATCGGAACCACCGCGCCGTTTTCCGCCTGCAGCGGGGCATCGAGCTTGATTTGATCGCTGGGCGTGGCTTCCAGGGTACCCAGTGCCTCCATCATCGCAGTGTCGACATCCTTGGCCAGAAACGCAGCGTCTGGCCTGGGTGTCGCGTTTGCCAGCATTGAATAAAATATACCACTACCGCCGGCCACCCAGGTGGCCGCAACCGCGATTGCATCTTGCAAGAATGTTCTTCTTCTCATCAACCTATTAACTTCCTAATTAAATGGGGTGGCGCGAACGCCACCCATCTCATTGCCAGATATCAATCGGCTCAACCGAACACGTCGGTGGTGATTGACTTGTACCAACCGCGGGCATACTTGGCCTCGTTCTCATGTACCCGATCCCTATTGCCCACTTTACTGACGCCGCCGGAAACCTTGACGATGACCCCGTCTTTGAGGCGGTATACTGCCGCCACCGAAATACCGTACTTGGGTCCGATCAGGCTGTAACAGGTGTTGGCATAGGTCGGTTCTGGCGGTGTATCTCCAGCGAGCATGGAAACGATCGCAGCGGCGCAATTCTTCGCCTGCGCCGCGGCCGAGTGGCCAGATTTGGGCATGGCACCGGCGACGCAGGCGTCACCGATGATATGTACATCCTTCGCCTCTGCCGATTCAAAAGTGCCCATATCGACGGTACACCAGCCATCCTTGTTGGTCAGACCGGCGGTTTCAACCAGTTCGCCCGCTTTTTGATAGGGGATCAGGTTGATTACATCACCCTTGTATTCGTCGCCGAAATCATTGCGCAGGGTCATGGTGCCCGGATCTGCACTGGTAATTACGCCACCGTCGGTATCCTTGATCCATTCGATCATGTTGCCGTATTCCTTGTTCCAGGCTTCGTGAAACGCAGCCTGCTTGGAATGGGTCGGGTTGGCATCGACAATCAGGATTTTGGACTTCGGCTTGTTCCATTTGAGGTAATGCGCAATCAGGCTGGCGCGCTCATAGGGCCCGGGTGGACAACGAAACGGTTTTTTCGGTGGCACGATGATGACGGTGCCGCCGTCGCGCATAGCCTTCAACTGTTTTCTCAACAACAGCGTCTGTTCGCCGGCTTTCCACGAGTGCGGCATTGCCTGTTGCACAGCCGCCTGGTCATTTTCAATCGTACCCCACCTGAACGCGACACCCGGTGATACAACCAGTTTGTCGAATTTCATCGAACCGCCATACTTGAGGCTGATCGATTTGCCACCGGCATCGATAGCGGTGACCTCGTCGTGCACCACATTGATACCCTGAGCGTGGATATTGCTGTAGTCGTGGGTAATCTTGCTGATGTCTAGATTACCCGAGAGCACCTCGTTGGAAAACGGGCAAGTGATATAGCTGGTATCGCGCTCGACCAGAGTGACATCGAGTTGGGGTCCCCAGCGTTTCAAATACCGGGCGCAGGTTGCGCCACCAAAACCGCCACCGACGACAACCACTTTACCGCTGGCGGCAGCCAGGGCTTCCATTGGCCAAACCAGGCTACCGAAACCGGTTACCGCGCCGGCAGCTCCGATTACCTTGAGAAAGTCTCTGCGATCAATTGATTCCATTGTCTTTCTCCTCAATTATTGTTTACTGAAATATTCGGCGAGCAGCTTGAGCTCGGCCTCGGTATAACCCTGGGCATGGCGATCCATGATACTGGTAGGCTCTTCACCGCTGGCGAAAGCCTGCATCAGGTCGATAAAATCGGCGGGTTCCTCGCCGTTAATACTGGGCATGGGCTTGGCGCCTTTACCATCGGTGCCGTGACAGGTGTTGCACATGGACGCCAGTAATTCGGCGCGCGGCACCGCGTCGGCGGCGAAACCTTGATTAAGACCGAGAATCCCGAACAATACGGCGGAAATCCCGGTTGCTGCGATTTTAGGTAAGCTTCTCATGATGCCCCTCCTGGTTTAATTTTTGGATATCGTTTTTTAATCGTACTCCGTTCCCGATAACCAGCATTATGTGATCGGCCCGATGCCGGGCTGAAATATCACCGGAATCGAATTCCCAATCGAACCGGTCGAGTAAAATAAATTGACACCTGGGTAAGGTGAACAAACGTCATTGGTGATTAAGCGATCAGGTCGAGCTAGGGTAACGCAGTGCGGATTCGATTTTTTACAAGCAGCACTGGACCTGCTTGGCACCCGGTTTGAGGTCTTCGCGTCAGCATTATGATCTTCTCGCGCTAACTCGATCCGGGAACATTCAGGCCCCTGGTAGCGCACTGCTGCATTTATGCTTGCGGTAATGGCGCCTGCAGTATCCTTAAAACCTGGTGATCGTGCCAAAACCAATGTTTCTGAAAGTTTCATTTGCCCAACCTGAATGAGCTAACAGCCTGCATAACCAGCAGGATCAATAAATTGATTCTATTTTTAAATACCAATTAATCATTAGACTGCAAAATCAATCTGCCTCCTTGATGAAGATCAATTTCCCCGGAGTTCTACACATGATTTTTGAGCCGCGCGGCGCTACATGCTGTTTCTCGCCACATCCCAGGCTGTTGCAATCGGCCACTAGCCGTTCTTTGAGCATTCGAAGTATGTCGGTTTATATTGATGGCTATCAATACAGCCATTGGCACAGCTGATAAATTCACAGAGAGGTGGGTGTTCAGTTAACCGCGAATATGGCGTCCTACGAAAAAGTAAAGCTAAGGATTCTTAACGCGAGCCACTAGCTTATTGCTTATCCTGGATTGCTGGCCTGGATCCAAAGTCGGAGAGAACTTGTGGCTACCGATTGACTCATATCAACCCCGTAGACCTTGTGATGAATAATATGGATCAGATGGTGTTGTAAAACTGCTGAGTGACAAAAGAGGTGAACGATGTCTCACGATAAAGGCAAGACAGTGGAAGAGCTAGTAGGTGGACTTGATTCGGCCGAATCACAATTGGCCAGATTGCGTGATGAAATCAGGGTCTCTGAGAGTGATGCTACGCGCAAGGCTCATGAGCAGATCGTAGAAGCGGAAATTCATTTAGAGGCGGCTCGTGCCCGTTATACCGACATTGAACACGCAGGTCGCGTCGGTGACGATGAAGCCGAGCGCAATCTGCGCAAGGCTTATAACGATATGTCGGAAGCCATTAGGTCCGCGCTTCGATACATCGGTTAAGAATCCGCCTTACCAACACGATGTATACTTCGGGTACTGTTTATGAGGGTCTATCACAAAGAGATAACAATAAATAAAGAAGAAGATCTAACCTTCGAAAACCTGGAGGCAAAAACCCGCGAGTATGGCGAACATGCCATTCGATTCATCGTTTGTGGTTGCGACGACAGGCACCGGTTTCTGGAGGTCGATTTTCTCGAAACCGATGGTTCACACCCATGGTTCACGGAAAAACCCGGAATATTTGCCTTTCGCCATCGAGAACGCGAAAACACCGATAACTTTAATGCAGCCCTGATAATTCCTACCGGTATCGGCTGCGAGATAGGTGGTCACGAAGGGGATGGAAACGCAGTGTGCAGGTTGGTGGCCTCGGCTTGCGATACGCTGATTACCCATCCTAACGTTGTCAATGCGACCGACTATAACGAAATGCCTGCAAATACCCTGTACGTCGAAGGTAGTACGGTTACACGGCTTCTGATGGGACAAGTCGGCCTGCAAAAAGTAAGAGCAAACAGACTTTTAACCCTGGTTGACAAGGGCGCCCGCAGATACAACGAGGAAATACGCAATGCCGTTTCGACGGCAAGGATTACGCTGGGTATCGATTCGGACATACTCGAGATGGAAAAACTGACATCTTGCACGATCGGCCTGTCCGAATCCGGCAGGGCAGTAGGTGCGCTGGAGCGTATGGAGAATCTGTTCGAGACCATAGACAAGTATGGCGATCCTTACCAGGCGATAGCTTTGTCTACTCATGTGGAGCGGGATACGGATTGGTACCGTGAATATTTCAATCCCGACAGGGAGTATCAGGATGTAGCGGTGAACCCGACCGGAGGCATCGAAGCGATGATGACACACGCTGCGGTAGAGCTCTTCAATAAGCCGTGCGCGCATGCCCCTGCTCCCCAGGGGGACACCCCACATCACGGTGTCTTCGAACCGAGACTGGCTCCAGTCGCGGGTTCCATTCGGCATATCCATTGTGTGTTGAAGGGTCTTCATAAGAGTCCCGAAATCGTATCCTACGAGAAGGGATTGAATGCCAGCGATGTATCCTGTCTGATTATTCCCGACGGTTGTGTGGGATTACCTGTTCTGGCCTGTATAAGACAAGGCATCCCCATTATAGCAGTACGGAATCGAAATATCATGACAAACGATCTGGACGAACTTGGTTTCGAGCACGGAAAGTTCTTTCGCGCGGACAATTATCTCGAAGCTGTGGGAATCATGCAGATGCTGAAACAGGGGATAGCGCTGGACACGGTAACAAGGCCGATAAGTCATACCAGAATACTGAAATAGGTTCATCGGCCCAGGTATTACGGGAACAGGCCCCAATGGCGCTTAATTCAGGCTTCATGCCCGTGAAATTCAAAGCGTGGAATGCATGCCTTCGAGGTGGGTCTTCTCGTAGACACTCTGGCAGCGCACACAGCGCGTCGCTGTCGGATAGGCAGTCAAACGATCGAAGTCGATTGATTCGCCACAGTCGCTGCAAGTGTCGTAGATCCCCTTGTCGATCCGAATCAACGCGCTATTGATATCCCGCGTTTCCTGCACGTGCTTGTCGAGTATCGTCATATTCAGGTCGGCAAGCAGATCGGCAACAGAACTATCCTCGAGATCATGCACCTCGCCGGCGATTTGCAGGAAGCGCTCCTTGACCGATCCTTTCAGTTCTGAGCCAATTTCATGCCATAAGGTATTGAATCGATTTTCCAGCTGTTCTCTTAATCGATGGATTTGCTGGTCATTCAGTTGGTTGTTCATGGTTACTCCTTAAAGTATTTTCGGACCATGAGGCCGTATCAGGATTTCTTGTTCTTTCCCCGATAGCCAGGCAGGCTCCCGGAGCCATAACCCCTCGACCTCGAATTTCACGGTAAAACTGTAATTTATGTTGCCACCGAATCACCATCCGCGAATTGACCGGACTCAATTGTTGATCGGGTAAACGGTGTATTGTGATCGAAATTACCGCTTCGGCAGAGAAAATCGGGCTAATGGAAACAGGTAATAACGCAGAAAATAAAGCCAGTGCCGGTTGCAATTCCAAATGGTGGGCGTTCCTGCTTGCCGCGCTGGCATTTATCGCGGTCTACTGGGCCTGGCCGCAGGCGGAGCCCAACCAGGCGGTGGTTGCCGCTACGCTGGTTACGGTCGTCATTCTCTGGGTTTCTGAGGTGATTGCGCTGTTCGTCTCCGCGCTGATCGGCTCTTTTTTACTGCTCGCGTTCGGGGATTTTTCGGCCGAGACCGTGTTTCAGCCGTATTTCGATCCGGTGATCGTTTTATTTTTTGGCGGTTTTATCCTTGCGCAGGGAATGCAGAAGTACGGGATCGATTACCGTATTGCCCATGAAATATTAAAGCGCATGGGCGACCGGCCACTTGTTTTTGTCCTTGGGCTGATGCTGGTGACGGCGTTTCTCTCGATGTGGATGTCGAACACGGCCTCGGCCGCGATCATGATTCCGATATCGATCATCGTGTTGAAAGAAAATCAGCTGTTTCACCAGCATTCACGCTTCGCTAAGAGTGTGGTGCTGGCGGTAGCATACGCCGCCACCATCGGCGGCATCGGCTCGCTCGTCGGCAGCCCGCCCAACGCGATCGCGGTAAAATTCCTGAACCAGAACAACGTCTCGCTGGATTTTGTCGAATGGATGGTGAAGGCACTGCCTTTTGTGCTGCTGGCGTTGTTGTTCACCTGGTTGTTGTTATCGTTTTTCAACAAACCCGAGATCGACAGAATCCGCTTTACCTACCACGAACGCAAGCTCGACCGTCCACAAAAGTTGACTATTTTCGTTTTCCTGATCACCGTGATCGGCTGGTTGAGTACCAAGTTTACCGGTTTGACCGCCGCCACCGTGGCGCTCGTACCGGTTATCGGCTTGTTTACCCTGGGCTTGCTCAAGGTTGGAGACCTGGCGAAAATTTCCTGGCCCACGCTGTTGTTGTTCGGCGGGGGGTTAAGCCTGGGCTCGGCGGTCAACCAGGTGGGCATCGACACCTGGCTGGCCGGTCTGGTGCAGGACTCGATCACCGGTATCCCATTGTTCGCGACCTTGCTGATACTGGTTTTTTTCGGCATTGCTGTGACCATGGTGGCCAGCAATACCGCCTCGGCGGCGATTCTGATTCCGCTGCTGCTGCCGCTGGCCGACGATCTGGGGCTAGACATGAAGTCGATGGCGATGCTGATCGCAATCGGCGTATCGCTCGACTTCATGATGCCGGTGGGCACGCCGCCGAGCGCGATTGCCTATTCCACTGGCGTTGTCAATGTGCGTGAAATGATCAAGAACGGTTTTCTGGTAAATCTCGGTACCGGTTTGACTCTGGTGCTGTTGTATTATTTTATCTTCCGGGGCGGGTAGATCTCAGGCAATATTTTATGAAGAATACCCTGCTGTGTGATTTTGTCATGGCCGCTGTGGGTTCCGGCATGGATCGGGTATGATCTTCGGTTCAACTGACACGGAGAAGGTAGATGTCCATTGTTAGAAGGCTGGTGCTTGATGTGCTCAAACCTCATCAGCCGAACGTGCTCGAATTTGCGCGTACCATCGCAAGTGCCAGCAACAAATGTCAGGTGCGCGTTACGGTGCTCGAGGTCGACGAAAACACCGAAACTATTCAGGTCGTTGTCGAAGGCGACAGGATCGATTTCGAGGCGATACAGTCGAGCATCAGCGAACTGGGCGGGTCGCTGCACAGTATCGATGAAGTCGAAGTTCAGGGTGAAAGTCAAGACAGTTGAGGCCCATGAAATTACTGGATCAGGTGAGATTTTTATTGGGCATCACCCGCTCCAGCGATATCGTGCGGCGCTATTTCGTCGTCAACGGATTCGATGGGGCGTTGACGATGCTGGGTCTCATCATCGGTTTCCTGGTCAGCGGCGCGAGCGATCTCAGGACAGTCATAAACGTTTGCCTGGGCGCTGCAATCGCGCTCGGTATGAGTGGCCTTAGCAGCGCCTACGTCAGCGAAACCGCGGAGCGACGGCGCGCACTGGGCAAACTCGAAGAGGCGATGATCACCAGCCTGCAAGACAGCGCGCACGGTGACGCGGCACGCGGGGTGCCGTTGTTGATTGCGCTAGTCAACGGACTGGCGCCGTTGACCATATCGCTTTTGATCCTGTTGCCGCTGTTCCTGGATCAAGCAGGGCTGCGGTTGCCGCTACCCCCACTATATGCGGCAATTGTCGTCGCGCTGCTGGTAATCTTCTTGCTCGGCGTCTTCCTGGGCCGGATCTCGGGTGTTTCCTGGCTGCGCAGCGGTATTCAGACACTGGTGGTCGCGGTCGTGACCGTCGCGCTGATTTACCTGTTTGCCTGAAAACCTGGTTACTGGCCAGGGAACAGAATGACTACCCCCGGTATCCAGGGCACCAATCCTCCCGTCAACTTAATTCAAGTTGAAGGAGTCGGAGCTTCTCTCGGTTGTGATTGATAAAACCAGGGCCGGGACTGGGCGGGCAAGCCGGGTAAATCATGTAAACTGTCACCGTATTTGTGTTTATAAGCTTTCTCCGTTACCGATAACCAGCATTATGTGATCGGCCCGTTGCCGGGCTGAAATTTCACCGGAATCGAATTCCCAATCGAACCGGTCGAGTTAATTAAATTGACATCTGGTTAGGACGACCAAACGGCATTATTAGACTTGAGAGAAGTTTCGACGGTTCTATCAATCTAACCCTTTTAGGTGATGTTTGTCTGCCTCTTAAATGCTATGTTTAACATTGTTCGTATGAAACTACGATAGGTATCAAAGATGTTTCACCTTCTATCGATCAACAGTTTTTTTTTGAGTAGCTTGGCTTTGTTGGGCTTTTCAATTGCATCTGTAATAGCAGCTACATTCAATCAGTCACCATGCACGATTGATTTTGGGATATTCTGTACCTTAAGTGAAGTTCCCGTCCCGGCGGCCATCTGGCTGTTCGGTACAGCCTTAATCGGCTTGGTTGGGTTCAGTAAGCAAAGAAAATCAGCTTAAACTTCAAAGTAATCTAATATGAGGCTCGCCACGCGCGGGTCTTTTATCTCTCTCAAATTGTTACCGGTATCTTTAGTGGGAACAATCTCACACATTCAATGATTTAACTCAAATGAGTGATGCGTAGGACTGATTTACAAATTATGATCAATTAGACACATTTATCTGTAATTGGTACAGAATTTTATGATTGGCTGGATATCGAAGAAACATGCCCAGAATAAACGCAAGGAAGCTCACGAACGGCAACTTAAAAAGTCACTCGCAGAAAAGATTTCGCAATATGAACGATCCCTTATTAATTCAACCGATAATCCCCCGGTAGAAGATTTCACAGAAATATTCATCGACGGCAAGAAGCTTCGTGTAGCAAAAGAACAGATTACGATCAAAGGTGATTGAGCGGTGGATGTTATGTTTTCTAAAGGTCCAAAATTTGCCAACTAAAACCTGATCAGCATCGAATTTTATCGAGAATAGCAATCGTAGCGAATGTATTGATCCGAATATATACGCCTGTTAACAATCGCCTTTATCTCAAAACTCGTATCTCGATAGTGAGATTGGCATTCGATGGAAATCTCCCTGGAATGCCTTTTTCTCTATGCTCAAGACGAAGACCAAATGCGACTTACGATAATCCCCAACTCTCGTTCCTTCGATTGCAGAGGGTTAGCCGCCAGTGACATTGTCGCGATTCACGTTAACGCAGAATACAAACAAACCGTCCTCGTTAACTTGGGTGTTCTAGGTATTGTTGGTAGTGCAGGTGGCCGTTTCGATTAATTATTTGGCTCAAACCATCAGAAAATCCTACTATATTCAATATACTGAGCTCGGCTCGTAGCGCAGCCGGGCAATTTGAGTGCTGGATGAACCAGGGAACTCGGGATATCCTGAGTCTCGAATTTGCCCGCCGCGCTCAAAACTTGTGCGATTACCTGACTGATCGGGATGATACAGGTGAATAAAACTGCGTTAATTGTTGATGATTCTAGATCTGCACGCGTAGTGCTCAAACGTATGCTCGAAACGCATGACCTCGACGTCGATACCGCCGAGTCCGCCGAAGCCGCGCTAGACTACCTCATCGACAATCGCCCCGATGTCATCTTTATGGATCACCTTATGCCGGGTATGGACGGATTCGAAGCTGTATCCGCCATCAAGAGAGATCCGGATACGGCTACGATACCGATTATGATGTACACCTCGCAGAAGGGTGAAGTCTATGTCGGTCAGGCTCGGGCCCTGGGTGCTGTCGGCGTGCTGCCAAAAGAGGTCGCTCCGGTCGAAGTTTCCAAGGTGCTAAAGTCATTGCATATTATTGGCGACGAAGAACAGCAACAATCTGGTGGGCAAACACGGCCAACCCATGACTCCAGCGACGAAGTTGCCGAGGTCGATTCTCTGGATCGCGATCTCAGAATTCTCATTCAGGACCTGTTTGCACAACAGCAGTCAATTATTCGCCGCGATCTTCGCGATAACTATGAAGCCATCGCCACACGGATTACTACCGCAATGCCACCGTCGCCAGTGGAAGAGCCCAACGAACTGTCATTATCATCGGATGAGGGGAAATCGCCAGGATTCCTGCGTATTGTCGTGGTGTTGCTGGCTGTTTGCGCAATGGTCTTTGCGGGGCTTTACTGGTATAGGGAACAGAGCCTGCAGGAAA
>JAASSH010000254.1 GCA_021767985.1 Gammaproteobacteria bacterium
ACCTGTCAACGCCCGCAGACGAAATCAATCTGCCTGGAACTGAAACAATCGTTTAAGACGTTCGACTCTTTTGCGGTTAACACCACTGTCGCCCCGCCCGACCCTGGAGGCGGAGCGCAGATGGATCATCCTTTGTTCGTTATCGATTCTGATCTCCAGGTCATCGACAAACCGGAATACCCGGGAGGCAATAGTGATTAGTAGAATCTTCAGGGCCTGTACTCCAGGTTAGCCTGTCGTTTTTGCAGACTCTCACGGTGGATGACATAGATACCGCTGCCGATAATCAGTAACGCACCCGCAATGGCAAAGGCATCGGGCACGTCACCCCATACGAGGTAACCGATAATCGCGGCCCAGATAAGCGCCGTGTACTCGAAGGGTGCGATCAGCGATGGCGCCGCGATCGCATAGGCCTTGGTCACCGAGAACTGGGCGATCACGCCGAAGAACGCGACGCCGATCACCAACAGGTACTCTACCGGATCGAGCGCCCGCCACACCCACAACTGCGGGATCCCGAGTATCAGGACGAATCCCAGCAAGGTTTGAAATAACATCGTGCTGGTGTTTTCCTTTTCTCCGAGAATTCGGGTCAGGCCGGCGACTATCGCCCAGCAAAGCGCAGCACCCAGCATCAACAGGGCCGGCACGGATATCCCGGTCGTCGGGTTGGTGATCAGTAAAACGCCGATAAATCCGACGATGATCGCCAGCACCCGGCGCAGCCCCACGGTTTCGCCGAGAAGCGGCACCGAAATGATCGCGAGAAACAGCGGGAAGGAAAAAAACAACGCCACCGCGGTGGCCAGCGGCAGGTATTTCAGGCTGAAAAAAAACAGGATCCAGCCAAGGATATTGATCGCCGAGCGCAACAGCAGTAACCACGGGCGATCTACCAGCAGGGATATCCTTTCGCCTGTCACCCGGGTGCTTGCACCGAGAAACACCAGTCCGAACAGGCTGCGTAAAAACAGAACCTGTAACACCGCGACCTCGGCTGAAAGCCACTTGATTCCGGCATCCTGGATCGAAAAGCACAAACCGCCGATGACGGTAATCGAGATACCGAGCCCGGCTCTGTTGGTGCGGAGGGATACTGAAGTCAACTGGATTATGCGCTCTGGTTGTCGTAAAACGACACTATCATAAACCTGTGGAGAAATCGTAATGCCCAGAGCAGTTCTGAAACCCGAGCAGTTAAACTTTCAACCGCGCCCGACTTATCCTTACTCTCCTGGCGCCCGCGGTGGCAACATGGTGTATACCGCGGGACAGGTTGCCTGGGGTCGCGACGGCAATATCGTCGGTGTTGGCGATATCGAAGCCCAGACTCGCCAGACACTGAGCAACGTCGAGGCCGTGCTCAAGGAAGGCGGCGCGACCTGGAACGATGTCCTGAAATGCAATGTTTATCTCAAGGACATGAGCGATTTTCAGAAAATGAACGGTATCTTCAGCGAAATATTCCCCGATAACCCGCCGGCCAGGACAACCGTGCAGACACCGATGGCCGAGGAGAGCATGCTGGTCGAAATCGAGGCGGTTGCCTATATTGGCGACTAGCCGGGCACTCGATGGCTAACCGGGCCACGACTTTGTCGACTTCATTTATATGATTGCGGCGCCAGTTAACTTATAATCGGGCACCACATACCAACTACCGATAGTAAAGAGGCGCCGTGGAATACCTGGATTCGGTTTGGCAAATAGTCATCATCGCACTGGTCGCCGGTGTAATGATAGGGGCACTGGCTTATCGGCTTTTCGCGCCATCGTTAAAACAGGCAGATGAAATAAAAACCGAACTGGACACGGCCAGGAACGAACTGGACAGTTACAAGGCCAGCGTCGGTCAGCACTTCGACAAGACCTCGGAACTGGTGAATGACCTGACGCAAAACTATGTCAAGGTTTACCAGCACCTGGCGGAGGGTGCGCAAACCCTGGGCGACAGTAAAAATTTCAATAACCTGCTGGAACAGCATCCGGGCAGGGTATCGATCGCTGTCGACGATGCCGCAAATGCAGCGGATACGGCCGCCGATAACCTGGTTAGCGAACCGCTGACGGCCCAGGCGGCATCCGTGGAAACGATAGACGAGCATGCCGAACCCTTCACCGAGGTAAAAGCCGCTGCAGTGGATACTGCCAGCTCGGACGATGAGGCTGCTGCAAGCGAGGACTCGACGTCAACCGACGACCAGGCCGAAGCCAGCGAACCGGTCATCAATGTCGATGCGCTCGACAAGGTCGCCGAAAGTGCCGATGCCGAAACGCAGATAGCTACGGATAGCGCAATCCCGGCGGACGAAGAAAAACCCGAAGTCAGAACCACGTCCCACTAGAACCCGGGATAGCCGCGCGCGCCAATCGCAATACGGCAATAGCGCTCGCCATGTTCCAGGCGCTGTCACAGCTTACGGTGACCGCTACTTCTTTTTTTCAAGCATCGATGCGAGATCCGCAAACGGTTTATGGGTAGATTCTGCCGCTTGCGCTTCGGCTGCGGAATCACCGTAACCCGCGTCGATATAGCGCGAATGCTCGTTGTCATGACAATAGACACATAGCAACTCCCAGTTGCTGCCATCTTCCGGATTATTGTCATGATCGTGATCCCGGTGGTGCACGGTCAACTCCCGCAGATTTGTCTCGTCGAACTCGCGGGCACAGCGGCCGCATACCCAGGGGTACATTTTTAACGCTTTGCTACGGTACCCCTGCTCTCGCTGTTCGCGGGCAGCGCGAGCCTCGGAAACAACGCGATCAAGCTTGTCATTAGAATTATTCGACGACATATCGGTTATATAAAAATACCGGTAGCTTTCTTTTCCAGCCTGATCATACCCTCTGAGCAATGATTAATTCCACAATGCCGACAACATCCATTCCCTTCTCGATGTCCATGTTAGCGCCGTATCGCGACGTTTTCTTTGTCGACGACGAGCCCCGAATGCTAAGCTCCACTCCTATAGTTGCAGGCCCGCTAAAGACGATCAATGCGTATCTACCGACTAATGCTCAGCGTTTTTTTACTCGCGCTGGTTCCGATCGAGGCGGGGTCACGTGATGCGCTCGCCATGTGGGACAGTCGCTGCGAGGAGTGCCACGGGGATCCCGGCGAGTTTGCGGGCAAGTACCTGTGGGATATCGGGGGACAGTTACAGGGGCAGCACCACATCGACAACCTGGATCTGTTCATGCGCAATCACTATGCGCCCGACCACGAGCTCGAAGCCATCAACAACATGCTGCTGGCCAGGGCCAATTCACCGGTCAGGTTCGAAACCGAGTGCGGAGAATGCCACGGTGATGCCCGGGAGTTTGTCGAGCAAACCATCTGGGTCAGGGGGAACGGGATCACAGGCATGAAGACGGGCCTCGATATCGACGAGTTTTTACCGACTCACCAGGGTTTGCAGCCTGAAGACATCGTCTTTTACCGGAAATTGTTTGCGCGCATCGCCGGCAAACCCGTCCCCTGAACCTCGAATGAGTGCCCGCGAGCCTGTCTGGTGTGATCACTACCAGACGTGCTACGATCGGACTCGCTAATAGAGATTAGCGAACACCCAGCTACCTAATGTTACCTGCCTCCATACAAGACAAACTGCAGCCACTCCTGACCACCGTTCAGCGCAATTGCCATATATCCGATGCGCGGCACGCTGGTGATTATACGCTGTGCATCTATTTGCTGAAAATGCGGGAGTATTATCGCTGGGAAAAGGGCTACACCTTTCGGGATAACCTGCCCGAAGGCGACGTCGGTGACTGGCTCAAGGAACGGGAACTCTTCTGGCAAACCATTGAGGACGAGCCCTTTGCCGATCTACCGGTCGACGGCGACCGTTTCGATCCCTTCGACAACGAGGCGATTAATGCGGCGCTGAATCCGCACGGGCTGGTTTACAGCGGCGGGCTCGGCAACAAGTGCACCCCGCATTTTTTTCTGGGCAAGCTCAAGCATCACGAAGCAAGGCCGGATTGCACGGTCCTGGTATCGGTAGACGAGTATGCCCGGGACTTGACGGCCCCACCGGCAATGGCACTGGGCGATACGATCTTTATCCGGCGCGAGTCCCTGCGGCGGATGATATGGGAGAGGATAGAGGAATGGCGCTGGAACAAGCTGGAAAACGCCATGGGCCGCGCTATCAAAAGTTTCAATTTCGAGAATAATCCCGAGGACGCACTCGACGAGATGACCGATACCGTGCTCGACTCGGTGCTGTTGCACGAAAAAGGCGAGGTGCTCGCGGGAAAACGACTGGGCCCGGACTGGGAACGAATGCTCGCCAGCCTGCCGCGATCGAAAGCCGAAATCATGATCCGCGCGGTGCGAGACCTGCTGGCTGACTCGTTGACGACGCTGCCCGCCCTGCTCGAGGCCAACAACGATGCCGCACTGCATTTCTTCTTTGCCAATCTCACGGGCATGCAGAAATATCTTTTCCCAGCGCTGATGCAGGGCTATGAAAGCTGGACGACGTGCGGCTCGTGCGAGGCCA
>JAASSH010000255.1 GCA_021767985.1 Gammaproteobacteria bacterium
AAGGAAAGCAGCAGTATTCTCGATTTGCTGCGTGGCGGTTTGCGTAAGATTACCGGTGCGATTGGCTCCAGTGCGCTGGCGAACTACCAGCTCCAGACCGGACTGGCAACGATAGGGATACGTGGAACCGACTACGTGCTGAAGCTCTGCAAACAGGACGATTGTACCCAGACGGTCAGCCGCAACGACCCCAATGCCAAGCTACACGCCGTGGTACTCGAAGGCGCCATCACGATGACCACCGACGAAGAAGTGCAAATCCTGATGGCAATGGGAGAATATGGCACGGCAACCCCCGAAATCCTGGTCATCGAGGAAGAGGTACCGGTTCCGGTTGGTTTTCTGAACCAGCAGGAAGCGCAGCAATTCAATGCCACGGTGCCGCAGAAAAAGGTAATGCAGGAAGAAGAGGAGTCTTCTAACGCCTGGGCCTGGATTGTCGGTGTGCTGCTGCTCGCCGTTGGCCTGTAATACGGTCGTTTGATGTCCCGGAATGCAACTCGAGCCCCGGCTTGACCTCAACCGTTGCCGCCGATAACCGGGTTAGTCCTCGTCGGAAGTATCGAACTGGGCCGAGAAAGCACCGGCAATTTCGAGCAGGCCTTGAATCGTGTACTGGCGGTTACCGAGTACGATGGGTTGATGCAGCTGCACATAGCCTTCATTGAAAGGCACCAACCGGTTGTTTTTTATCAGGAAAGTACCGTTAGTGGAACCCAGGTCGCGTAGATAGACTTCGCCGTTAATAACCTGAATTTCCGCGTGTTGCTTGCTCACAGTCGGATCATTGATGTAGATATGACCCTCGCGACCAATAATATAAGTGCGGCTTTCCATTCGTCTGACCTCCTCGCTCATATCATTGCTCATATAGAACAACCTTCCCGAATCGGGCGCTCAGTCTAACCCAATTAACCTTAAAATTCTCGAACAAATTTTATGAAGGAGTAGGCGTAGGCATTGCCGGGATCTGCATCACAATCCTCCCGACTTTCGACTCTCCATTCGGATTCGTCGAACTCTGGAAACCAGGTGTCTCCGGTAAAGCGATGGTGGATCCGGGTGATGTACAACTGCGTTGCGCGCGCGAGCGACTGCTGATAAAGACTGGCGCCCCCGATCAGCATGACCTCCTCGTCGTCGCTGCATAAATCCAGGGCGGCATCGATGTTATTGGCAATGTCGCAGCCCTCGGCGCTAAAATCCGGGTCCCGGGTAACTACGATATTGCGCCTGCCCGGTAACGGCCGGCCGATAGACTCGAAGGTCTTGCGTCCCATGACGATCGGTTTCCCCATCGTGGTGCGTTTGAAGAACGCGAGGTCAGCAGGCAAGTTCCAGGGTAGTCCGTTGTCGCTTCCGATCAATCGGTTTTCGTCCATCGCGACAATCAGTGAAAGCTTCGTCATTGAGTCAGGGCCCTGCTAAGTTTGGCGAAATCGGCGATCTCCAGGTTTTCGGCGCGCAATCCCGGATCGATGCCGCAAGCAATTATTGTTTCACGATCCAGTATCGATTTCAGCGAATTGGAAATGGTTTTGCGACGCTGACTGAAGGCGGATTGTACGATCCTGGCGAAGCTCGCGGCGTCACCGATTGCGTATTTCGGCTGTTCCAGCGGTAGCAGGCGTATCACGGCAGAGTCAACCTTCGGAGGCGGTTTGAAGCAGGTCGGCGCGACATCGAACAGGTACTGGCACTGACAACGACACTGCAGCATTACCGAAAGACGGCCATAACTCGAATCCCCGGGTGCGGCGACGATGCGCTGGGCGACCTCTTTTTGCACCATGAAATGCATGTCCTCGATCAGGTCCGCCGATTCGAGCAGGTGGAACATCAGGGGGGTCGAAATATTGTAGGGCAGGTTACCCACCAGCCTGAATTTTCTGCTGCTCGCAATGCTCGATAATTCGAACTCGAGGATATCCGCGTTGATCACTTCGAGCTGGCCGAAAGCGGGTGCCCTGTTTTGCAGAATGGGGACCAGGTCGCGATCGAGCTCGATCGCGGTGAGACGGTCGCAGCACTGTAATAACGGGTAGGTTAGCGCGCCCTGGCCGGGGCCGATTTCGAGCATGTTATCACCCGCTTGCGGGGCGATAGCGCGCAACATGCGGTCGATAATATTGCGGTCATGCAAAAAGTGCTGACCAAAGCGTTTACGCGCCTGATGCATTCGCTTGCAGGTTGCGTGCCTGAAGAATCGCCGAATCGATTGCCGCAAACAAACTGTCCGGCCTGGCCTTGTTACTCCCGGCCAGATCGAGCGCGGTGCCATGGTCGACCGAGGTCCTGATGATCGGCAAGCCGAGGGTCGTATTAACCGCGTTGTGGAAACCGACATACTTCAACACCGGCAGACCCTGGTCGTGATACATGGCAAGCACCGCGTCGGCGTCTTGCAGCATGGCTTCGGTAAACAGGGTGTCGGCCGGGTAGGGGCCGTCCAGGTTGACGCCGCTGGCCCTGAGCGCTTGCAGGGCCGGAATGATGATTTCGATCTCTTCGCGTCCCAGGTAACCATTTTCACCAGCGTGCGGATTGAGACCGCATACCTTGATAAGCGGGTTCGGGATGGCGAAACGATCGCGCAGGTCGCGATCCAGGATCTCGACAACTTCCGTGATCGCTTGCTCGCTGATCGCATCGGCTACCCCTCTCAATGGCAGGTGCGTGGTGACGAGCGCAACCCTGAGACTGGCCGCGAGCAGCAGCATGACCGGCTTCGGCACCTCGCAGATGTCCGCCAGGTACTCGGTATGACCCGAGAAATCGATACCGGCGCGATTTATGATTTCCTTTTGCACCGGCGCCGTGACCATCGCGTCGAATTCTCCACTCAGGCAGGCTCTGCAGGCTCGCTCCAGCAGTTGCAGCACGTATTCGGCGTTGGCGCTATCCAGGTGACCGGGCAGGCAGGGTTGCGCCAGGGGCTGATGAATTACCTCGATTTGCCGGTTCGAAACCGGCTGCTCGCCGTATTCGATAAACTCTATATCGGACCCGAGGGCAGCGGCCCGCGCCGCGAGCAGCGCGAAGTCTCCGATGATCACCAGGCGCGCGTCGAACCTGGCCGGGTCGATGGCAGCGATGATATCCGGACCGACACCTGCCGGTTCACCGGAGGTGATGAGGATGTTGGCGTCAGGCATCTGGCTTGTCAGGGAAAACGACGTAGGCCTCGTCCCGCAGGCGGCGTTTCCAGAGATCGAATACTTCGCGCTGTTTTTGCTGCAGTAATTGCGAGTAAATTTTCCTACGCTTGTTTTCCGCGGTCTCATCGACGGTACGGCGACCCGTGACCTCTACCAGGTGCCAGCCGAACTGGCTGCGAAACGGCTCGCTTAGCTCGCCTTCCGGCAGGCGGTCGGTAACGGCCTCGTACTCCTTGACGGTTGAACCCGGGTCCATCCAGCCGATGTCTCCACCCTCGGACCCCGAGGTATAGTCAACCGAGTACAGCCGGGCCAATCGGGCAAAATCCTCACCGGCCAGGATGCGCTCGCGAAACTCCAGCAGACGCTCGCGTGCGTCTTCCTCGGAGACCAGTTCGTTGGGCCTGATTAAAATGTGGCGGCTGCGGGTCTGCTGGCTGAGCACCTGGGCCAGGTCACGGCGCTGTTTCAGATGGACAATATGAATACCGCTGGGGCTGCGAATCGGCCCGGCGTAGCCACCGGGTTCCATGGCCAGGACCTCTGTCGTAAACAGGCTGGGGATCTGGGCCTTCTTGCGCCATCCGAGGTCGCCACCCTGCAGCGCGGTATCGCCGGCCGAAAACGTATTGGCGAGCTGGTCGAATTCTTCGCCCTGGTCGAGCCTGGACAATATCTCAGCGGCGGTTTGTTGCGCCGCGCTTATCTGTCCCGGGCTGGCCGCGTCGGGTAGCGCGATCAGGATATGCGACAGGAGGTACTCGAAGCTGGCGCTATCGCTGCCGCTTTGCCTGATAAAGTCGTCGACTTCGGCTTCGCTGATGGTCGCATTGCGCTGGCTGTATTGGCGGCTCAGGGTATTTATCGTTAATTCGCGGCGTACGGCTTCCCGGTACTTGTCATAGTCGAGGCCGTCGGCGATCAGCGCCTGGCGAAAATCCGACAGGCTCATCTGGTTTTGCCGGGCCATGCCCTGCATTTGCTGGTTGAGCTGGCTGTCGGTGATCTTGATGCCCCGGCGCTTCGCCTCCTGCAGCAGCAGCGAATCGTTGATCAGCGCTTCGAGGACCTGTCGCTGCAAGACGTCGTCGCTCGGCACTCTGCGATTGGATTGCTTGAAATCGATTTTTACCAGTTTGATCCGATTTGCCAGCTCGCGTTTGGTAATAACGCTCTCGTCGACGATAGCAACGATCGTATCGAGCGTAGTCTGGGCCGCGGCAGCCGGGTTCAGCAGCAGGCCGCAGACAAGGATTCCTGTTAAGGTAAATTTATTCATAGCTTGTTAACGATTATCAGAATGGCGGGCTGTAGCCGGGTATCGCATCATCTAGCTGCGCGTCAATGTCCC
>JAASSH010000256.1 GCA_021767985.1 Gammaproteobacteria bacterium
CCGCCGGCATGAACATCGGGCGGTTGGCGTCGTGAGCCGCGGGACTACCGGTCTCCGTGGCGGGCCAGACCATCGATCGGCAGTGCTCGTCGGGTTTGATGGCGATCGCGACCGCCGCCAAGCAAATTATCGTCGACGGTATGGATATCGTGGTCGCCGGCGGCCAGGACAATATTTCGGCGGTGCAGAACCAGTATTTCCCATGGGTGCTCGAGCAGGCCGACGATAATGTCGTAATTCACGCCGAGCACGCCTACATGCCGATGCTGCAGACCGCCGAGTTCGTGGTCAACAGGTACGGAATCACGCGCAGTGCACAGGACGAGTACGCGCTGCAGTCGCAGATGCGCACCGCGGCGGGTCAGGAATCCGGCGCGTTCGACGATGAAGTCGTGCCGATCTCGGCGACCCGCGCGCTCAAGGATAAGGAAACCGGCGAAATCAGCTTTGCCGATACCACGCTGGAAAAAGACGAGGGCAATCGTCCGCAGACCACCCTCGACGGGCTGGCCGGACTCAACCCCGTAATCGAGGGTGGCACAATTACGGCCGGAAACGCGAGCCAGCTTTCGGACGGCGCTGCGGCCTGCGTCCTGATGGAATCCGGGTTCGCCGAAAAACGCGGTTTGCAACCGCTGGGGATCTATCGCGGCATGGCCGTTGCCGGTAACGCGCCCGAGGAGATGGGAATCGGTCCGATATACGCGATTCCAAAGCTGCTAAAACAGCACGGCCTCGGCGTCGACGATATCGACCTTTGGGAAATCAACGAAGCCTTCGCCTGTCAGACGATTTACTGCCGCGATCATCTCGGAATCGACAACGAGAAATTCAACGTGAACGGCGGCTCGATCTCAATCGGTCATCCTTACGGCATGACCGGCGCCCGTCTTACCGGGCATATCCTGATCGAGGGTCGTCGCCGTGGCGCAAAATACGTCGTTGTTTCCATGTGTGTCGGTGGCGGCATGGGTGCTGCCGGGTTATTCGAGATCGCATGATGAATCGCAATTTACTGGTGTTTCATGCGCTGCCGATTCTGGTGGTGCTGTTTCCGGCATTCTGGTTCGCGATTGCCGGTAACGACAGGATGCTGAAGGGCGAGGCCGGCATCATCGAAAACATGACCGTGATATTCCTGTTGCTGGCGATCGGTTTCTGCATCTCCGGCCTGTCCCGCGCCAATCGAATCGGATTGCCCAGCCTGGTCAAGGCCTGGCTGTTTGTCATGATCCTGGGATCGGCTTATTTCGCGCTGGAGGAAATTTCATACGGGCAGCATATGTTCGGCTGGGGAACCGCGGAAACCTGGAAAGAATTAAACGACCAGGATGAAACCAACCTGCATAACGTGCACGCGATATTCGACCAGGTGCCGAGAGCGCTGCTAACCCTGGGGATATTGATCGGCGGCATCATACTGCCGCTTTATCGACTTTTTCGCGGCATCCGGCTGGGCCAGGACAATCGGTTCTACTGGCAGTGGCCAACCCTCGATTGTGTCACTATCGGGCTGCTGGTTATTTTGATCAGGCCGGTATTGTCGCTGTTCGAGGTCGAATTCATCAATACCGGCGAAATGAAAGAAAACCTGTTTGCGTTATTTATTTTGCTGTATTGCATTTCAATTCATACCCGGCTGAGGCTGAAACAGTCGGCAAGCGATGAAGCCGCACGGGCCTAGCGTGCAGTTAACTACCGGGGAGACTCCTAAATGAGAAAACATCTGGCACTTGTCATCTGTACAGGGCTGCTCTATGCAAACGCATCGTTGGCGAGCAACATCAACTATAGCTATTTCGAACTGGGCTATGTCGAAGCGGACTGGGATTATCCGGATATCGACGATGATGGAGACGGTTACGAGCTGAACGCTTCGCTCGAAGTCGGCGAAACCATGGCGCTGATTGGCGCCTACCAGGACCTCGAGTTCGACGACGATGCCGATGGCAACCAGACGCGCCTGGGATTTCTCTACCACAAGCCATACTCCACTACCGGCGATATCGTGCTGGGACTCGCCTACCTCGAAACCGAGGTGGATCCGGATGCCGGTAAATCCGAAGACGACACCGGGAACTGGTTCAGCCTGGAGATTCGCAACATGACCAGTCCGCAAACCGAGATTTCCCTGGGACTAAACCGGGTGGATATATTCGGCGATGCCGAAACCGGTTACAACTTCGGCGTCGTCAGCGGCTCACCCCAGGGATTCCAGTTTGTGCTGAGGTATATCGATCGGGACGATATCGGTTCACTCTTGCTGGGGCTGCGATCCAGTTTCTAGTTATCAGGTCCCGCTGCAGCCGTCACTTTCCCTGCCATACCGGTTCGCGCTTTTCGGCAAAGGCGCGCGGACCTTCCATGAAATCTTCCGACATCAGCATTTTCTGGTAAATCGGCAACGCCTGGTTACCCGGTTTGGTGGCGGCAAAGGCCTGTTCCAGCGGCAGGTTATATATCGACGGCACAACTTCTTTCAGTGCCTGCAGCGCCAGCGGAGCTCCGCGCGCAATCTCCTGCGCCAGGTCGCGCACGCTGTCCATCAGCTCCGGCAACGGGCAAACCCGGCTGACCAGGCCCCACTGCAGGGCCTCCTGCGCGCTCATGCGGCGCCCGGTATAGAGTAAATCCATCGCCACGTTGTAGGGCACTCGCCGCGGCAGAATCTGTACCGCGCCCACGTCAGGCAGGAATCCGCGCTGCATTTCCGGCAGGAAAAACTCGGCGTGATCGGCGGCGACGATCAGGTCGGTGGCCAGCGCGATCTCGAAACCGCCGCCGACAGCCATACCGTTGATCGCGGATATCACCGGTTTCTTCAGGCCCCAGAATTCAGAGATGCCGGCAAATCCCCCCGGGCATTCGAAAGCGCTGTTGACGGCCTCCTCGTTGCTGTCGAGGTCGGCGATCTCCTTCAGGTCCCAGCCGGCGCTGAAGATCCGGTCGCCGCTGCCGGTGATGATGCCGACCCGCAACCCGTCGTCGTTTTGCAGGGTCGACAGGGCCTCGTATATGGCGTTGGAAACGGCGGAATTAATCGCGTTTGCCGGTGGCCGGTCGATGGTGATTTCGAGAATTTTATCGTGGATATCTACTGTTACGCCTGCGTTCATGTCCGCCCCTGTTATTTAATGGAGTCTCTTCCTGTTGCGGAGATTCCTTGTGCCAATGCCGCCAATATATGTCAAAATCGCGCCGCGTTCACCGACTCATTTATCGTCATGGCACACTGGTTACAACGCTTACTGTCCCCGCAGTCGATTGCCATCGTCGGCGCTTCCGAGCGTAACGGCAGCCTCGCGGCGATCACGCATCGTCAATTGACGGACAGTGGTTATACCGGCGTGATTTATTCGGTCAATCCACGTTACGACTCGTTGCATGGTGTAACCTGCTACGCCGCACTCGAGGATTTGCCGCGGGTTCCCGACCTGGTGGTATACGTGATCAGCGGACTGGCGCTGGAACAAAGTTTCGAGCAGGCGATGGCGCTGGGGGTTGGCGGTGTCGTTATCTATGCTGCTAATTACGTCGAGAACGACCACGAACCGCGGCTCACCGAGCGCCTCAGGCAAAAAGCCCGCGCGGCCGGTATCCCGGTCTGCGGTGGCAACTCGATGGGCTTTTACAACTATGACGACCAGGTTCTGGTCAGCTTCGATTACCCGCCGGCGAACCGCCCTGCGGGGCATATCGGGCTGATTCTGCATTCCGGCTCGGGCATGACTTACCTGGCCAATAACGATGCTCGCTTCTGTTTCAACTACGTCATTGCCAGCGCCCAGGAAACCAATGCCACCGTGGGCGACTACATGGATTATCTGCTGCAGCAGGATTCGACGCGCGTTGTCGCCGTATTCCTGGAGTCGGTGCGCGATGTGCCGACGTTTGTCGCGGCATTGGAGCAGGCCCAGGCGCGTTCGATTCCGGTGGTGATTACTCGTCTCGGACGCACCGAGGAATCGGCGCAGATGGCGCTGAGCCATTCTGGCGCCATCGTTGGCGATCACGATGCGTTTATCGCGCTGTGCCGGCGTTACGATGCCGTATTGTGTCGCGATGCCGATGAAATGATTGTTACCGCGATGCTTTTTGCGGCGGGTTTGCGCGTCAGTGGCGGCAGTCTCGCGAGCATGCTCGACTCGGGCGGCATGCGCGAACAGATGATCGACCTGGCGCAGGATTACGGTCTCGAATTTGCCCGAATATCGGCCACTACCACCGGCGTGCTGAAAGCGCATCTCGAAACCGGGCTGGAAGCGGTCAACCCGATGGACGGTATGGGTGCGCTCGGCAGGAATACCGCGCTGACCTACCTCGAATGCGGCAAGGCGCTGCTCGACGACGAGAATACCGGTCTACTGAGCTTCGAATTCGAGTTTCGCGACGGTTTTTCGCACTACCCGGAATTATTCGACGTGGCGCGGCAACTTGCCGATTACAGCAGTAAACCCGTGGTCCTGATCAATAGCTGTGCCTATACCTCGCTGC
>JAASSH010000025.1 GCA_021767985.1 Gammaproteobacteria bacterium
AATAGCCCGAGCGCGGGTCCCTCGACCTTGCCTTCGAGGATGCCGCCAGCGGTGAAATCGCCGCCGGCAGCAGCAGGCCGATCGATGTCGTCAGCAGGATGCCGAGATATACCCGTGCAGAATTCACCGTGTCGCGATCGCCCTTGTGCGATACCAGCGGGTAGGTCGACAGCGTCAGCGCCTCATAGAACAGGAACAGCGTGAACAGGTTGGCGGAAAACGCGATGCCCATCGTCGCCGCCAGCGACAGCGCGAAGAAGATATAGAACCGGGTCTGGTTTTTCTCGTTGTTGCCACGCATGTAGCCGATCGAGTAAATCGAGTTTACGATCCACAGTCCCGACGCGAGCGCGGCGAACAGCATGCCGAGCGGTTCGATTTTGAACGCGATTTCGATTCCCGGCACGACCTGCAGCAGCGTGAATTCGGGCCGCTCGCCGGCCATCAATGCCGGGATCAGGCTCCAGACGTTCCAGGCCAGCGCGCCCGCGGTCACCAGGGTTACGCTCTCCCGCAGGTTGGGCCCGATACGCCCGGCCAGCAGAATGCCGACGGCGCCGAGCAGCGGCAGCAGCAGCGCGAGCCAGATCGAATCGGACGCGCTCACGGCACCTGCCCCAGCAGCAGGTTGGCCGCGCTGCTCGATAGTTCGAGCGGCACACCCGGGAACAGGCCGAAGTAGAAATTAAGCAGTACCGCCGCCCAGGTCGGCAGCAACAGCATCAGCGGCGCCTCACGCGCTGATTGCACCTCTTCTGCTTCGCGAAAATACGCACACTCGACCACGCGCCAGATATACACCACCGCCATTAACGAGCTGACGACGATAACAGCAACCAGCAGCACGCCGAGGGATCCCGAGTCAAACGTCGCGGTAATCAGGTACCACTTGCTGATGAAGCCCGCGGTACCGGGGACTCCGATCAGGCTTAAGCCCGCGAGCACGAAGGCCGCCATGGTCCACGGCATGCGCTTCGCGATGCCGCCGATATTCTCGATCCGCAGTTTCGAAACTGAAACCGCGAGGCAGGCCAGGGCGAGAAACAGCGCCGCCTTGGCCAGCGCATGATTGAAGATGTGCAACAGACCCGCGGTCAGACCGGCGACGCTGACGAGGCCCGCGCCTAGCGTGATATAACCGATCTGCGCCACCGACGACCAGGCGAGCATTCGTTTCAGGTTGGACTCGAACATCGCTACCGCCGACCCGACCAGGATCGCCAGCAACGCCAACGGCAACGCAAAAATGGCGAACTTCAGGTCATGACCTTCGAGGTACGGCTTGAACACGACGAAATTGAAGCGCAGCAGCACATAGAGCGCGACCTTGGTGGAGCACGCGGCGAGAAATACGGTAACAACATGGGGCGCGAAGGTGTAAGCGTTGGGCAGCCAGACGTGCAGCGGGAAGATTGCCGCCTTCAGCGCCAGACCCACGCTAATGAAACCGGCCGCGATCAGTATCGGCTTGAGCTCGGCCACTTCGTCGATGCGGTATACGATGTCATCCAGGTTCAAAGTGCCGGTCATTAAATAGATCAGGCCGACGCCGATCAGGTAAAAAGTGGCCCCGATCGTGCCCATGACCAGGTACTTGAAAACCGCGAGCAGCGCGCGCCGGTCCGGCCCTCCCGCGATCAGGACGTAACTCGCCAGCGCCGAAATTTCCATGAAGACGAAGATATTGAACGCGTCGGCGGTAACGAGTATGCCGCATAAGCCGGCCAGCGCGAGCAGCCAGGCGGCGTAAAACAGTGGCTGACGCTCGACCTCGATTTCGCGGTCGAGACTGCTCGCGCCCGCAATCAGGGCCAGGCTAGAGGCCCCGGTGACGACCAACAGCAGGAGCGCGCTCATCGCATCGACGCCGAGTTCGATACCGAACGGCGCCGGCCACGAGCCCATCAGGTAGCGCATCCCGCCGGTATCGAAAACAGCCAGCGTCAGCGCGATCGCGATCGCAAACGCGCACAGGCTCGCCGCCGTGGCCAATGTCCACGACAGCCGATGTTCGCGCAGCAGCATCGCCAGCGGCGCGCTCAGCATCGGCACGACAACCTGCAGTGCCGGTAAATGCGCCTGAAGAGCGGTCACTGGCGATCGATCTCCTGGATTTCCTGTTCCTCGATGGTGCCGTATTCCTCTTTGATGCGCACGATGATGCCGAGACCGAGCGCGGTCGTCGAGATACCGACGACGATAGCGGTCAGGATCAGTACCTGCGGCAGCGGATTGGAAAACAGCCGCTCACCGGCAGCGGAGGCGAAAATCGGCGCGGTGCCGCCTTCGACCTTGCCCACGGTAATGTAAAGCAGGAATACCGCGGCCTGAAACAGCGACAGTCCGATCAGCTTCTTGATCAGGTTGAGCTTGGCGATGACCGCGTAAAATCCGACCATCAACAGGATCGCGAAAACCCAGTAGTAATATATACCGAGGAAATTCATTAAAACCTCCCGCGCGCGGCGAAAGCATGGAAGATGCTCAACAATACGCCGGTTACCGTGATGCCGACGCCGGCCTCGATCAGGATGATGCCGAGCTGCTGCCCCTTGACCGGGTCGTCGGCGAGCACCGAGTAGTCGAGAAAATTGCCGCCCAACAGTATCCCGGCAACGCCAACCCCACAGTAAAGCAGTGCCCCGCTCGCGATAAGCAGGGTCAACAGGCGTCGCGGTAACGCCCGCAGAGCCCGGGTTTCACCCTCGAGCAGCGCGTATAAGATGATCGACGCGGCGACCAGGGCGCCGGCCTGAAAACCGCCGCCCGGACCGTATTCGCCGTGAAACTGCACGTAGAGACCGAACAGCAGGATGAACGGGATCAGCATCCGGCCGACGAGACGCGGGATCAGGTAATGCCTGAGCCTGACCTGGCCCACCGTTTGCGTCTGGCTGTGACGGGCGCCGGGTTTGTCCAGCAGGAACAGCACGCCGATACCGGCGGTGAAAACCACGAACACCTCGCCCAGGGTATCGTAGCCGCGGAAGCTGCCGAGTACGGCGGTAACGACGTTGGGAATATCGATCGCGTCCCGCGTCATCTCCAGGTACCACGGTGCAACGTGTTGATGTACCGGAGCGGCCGGATCGCCGACCCGCGGCTGATCGAAGGTGGCGTAAATGACCGCGAGCGTGGTGAAGCTGACCACCGCCAGTGCGATCAGGCGATGGGATGAGTAAGGCGCATGTTCGTGTTGGGCCGACAGCGCCAGCGCGCTCAAATACAAAACCGTGGAAATGCCGGCACCGACCGCGGCCTCGGTCAGCGCAACGTCGGCGGCGTCGAGCAGAAAGAAGTTACTCGCCAGCAGCAGGCTAAAGATGCCGCTCAGCATTACCGCGACGAACAGATTCTGCGTGCGCACGATCGCAATCGCCGTAACCAGCATCAGGGTCAGTAAAAAAACACCGAACACGATCGTCATTTTCCCGCATCCTCCTCGGAAGCGGCGGGCCCGTCCGCCTTGTAGCCTGACAGCAGCGCCGCGCTGGCCAGAGCGTTGGAAGCAGTCGGTCCGGTCAGTAATAAAAAGAGCAAAATGGCGGCGAGTTTGACACTCGCGAGCGACAGACCGGACTGCAGCATGATACCGACGAAGATCAGAATCGGTGCGATGCTGTCGGTCACGCTCGCCGCGTGCATGCGCGTGTAGAGGTCAGGCATGCGCAGCGCGCCCAGGCCGCCGATAAAAACGAAGATGCCGCCAATCGTTAACAGCAGCCAGCTTAAGATGTCGAGCAGGGTTTCCATCAGCGACTTTCCGTGTTGGCGTCCGATTTATCCTGTTCGGCGCGCACGCGAAAGAACTCGAGCACCGCGAGCACGCCGATGAAGTTGATCAACGCGTAGGCCAGCGCGAGATCGAGAAAATCCGGCCGTCCGAAAAGGAAGCTCAACACCGATAGCAACAGCACCGTCTTGGTGCCAATCATGTTGACCGCAAGCACCCGGTCGTAAACCGAGGGCCCGAGCAACGCGCGCAGCAGCGCGAGCGCCATCGTGACCAGCAGTGCGATAGTGACGGCGTAGTACATGTATCAGTCCTTCCGGATCTCGGCAACGCGGCGATTCATGTCACCCGAGGCAAGATCGCGCGCCCCGGCTTCGGTGAGCGCGTGCACCTTGATTACGCCCTCGTGGACATCGATCGACAGGGTCCCCGGGGTCAGCGTGATCGAATTGCCGAGAGTAACCACGTCGAACGGATGCCCCGCTTCAGCTTTGACATCGATCACGCGCGGGCTAATCGGCAGTTTCGGATGCAGCACGATGCGGCTCACGTCGATGCTGGAGCGGAATATCTGGCCGCCGAGCCAGAACCAGTAACGCAGCAGGCGCAGACTGAAGTGCAGCCCGTAGAGTTCATCATCGAAGTAATCGATGCGCCGCGCCAGCAGGAAGGTAAGCAGGCAGGAAAGACCACCGAGAAACAGCAGCAGCGGCTTGTACAGCCCCGACCACAGCAGCCACGCGGCACCAAGCGACAATAACAGTATTATCATTGCGTTTCGCTGGCTTGATGATATCGATGACATGACGTTAGGCTGGCCGGTTCAAATGGTGTCGTGTTTCAGAGCTAAAATTGCCCTGGAGCAGGCAAAAGGTTACGCAGCAGGACAAAAGGCGCACTACGAATCAGGTATCTCAAGAGACCGCTCCATTAACTTCGACATATTATATTTATCGGCCGGATTACCGGCATGTTTATCGCACTCGAGTTCAAATGCAGCCCGAACTCGTTCCGGGTTATGACCAAATAAAATAACGCCACGAACCGCGAAGACAAACTGGATCAATACTGCGGCTCAATGCCAATCCTTGCGCTTTAACCGGCGCGACTTGCAGCGTGCCTGCTTTGCGTACCAGGGCATAACATCCAGAGCGAATTATAGTTTCCGCTCACAAACCTGTGGAAACACGATAACGACAACTGTGCCATACCCTCGGCAGGCGCAAGCATAGAATACCGGGCCGTATCCTAGCAAGTACTTGCGCGGGGGTGAAGTATCAGGACGCCGTGCCTGTTCCCGGGAAACAAAAATAACGGGGCCAGGTTTATCGATGTTCAATTGATGACTGCGAATTGTTCTTCGTATACTCTCGCGATTCCCGGCACAACACCGGCGCCAGCGCTTACTGCTGTTTGCCCTGTGCACCCCGCCGTTACTGTCGTTGATCGGAATAGCCGCGGCGATCATGCTCGACCTGCCGATGGGCTCGGCAATTATCCTCGCAAACCTGACGGCCAGCGCTTCCTACATCGCGGCGCCGGTCGCATTCAAGGCCGCGATCCCGAGCGCAAACATCGGCCTGGCGATGCTCGCCTCGCTGGGCCTGACCTTCCCGTTCAACGTGATACTCAGCATCGGTATCTATCACAGCGTTATCGAGCTAATGCTCTAGAGGCGGTGCGTCACCGCATCTCGACAGGATTGGAGCCCGGAATAAATAACAACAAGTCTCCTGGTTCTACTGGAAAAGCGCTCAGCGCAACGCCAACAAATGGCGTTAGCGACAGCGACCGTATTGCCGCATGACCTCTACCAGGCGCGTGTGATCGATAGCGCGGCAGGTCATTCCGGCCGGGCGTAAAGTGGTCATGTCTTGCGCGGCCACCAGCGCATTGACGACGGATTCCTCTACTGCCTCGACTGCGGCCAGATAAATCGGGTCGAAGGTTTCGTCGTTCAGGTAGTCGAAGGACAGGCGAGTGCCGGAAAGCTGCGGCATCATCCGTTCGTTGGCAGTACTGAAGGCGATGAAAATATCGCCCGAGTTGTTTCCACCCGGGCTGCCGCCGCGCCCGATGCCGATTGCGGCGCGCTTTGCCAGGCGCTGCAGCTGGTGCGGCATCATCGGCGCATCGGTTGCCAGCACGACGATGATGGAACCGACTTCAGCCGATTGCAGCAGGCTATCTTCGGTCAGGTGCCGACCGACGGGCACGCCCAGGATGTTGAGCCAGGGCCTGAGGCCATGATTGGCCTGCACCAGCGCCGCGATAGTGAAATCTTCGCCGCCGATATCGATGCGCCGGGACGAGGTACCGGTACCACCCTTGAATTCGTAGCAAACCATGCCGGTGCCACCGCCGACATTGCCTTCTGCAATGGGCCCGGATTTCGCGTTATCGAGCGCTTCCCGCGCGTGCCGTTCGGTTACATGCAGACCGTTAATGTCGTTCAGCATGCCATCGTAGGTCTCGGCCACCACCGGCATCGCCCACAGGGGTGCGGTGCGCCAACGCTCTGCATAATGATCGATCATCCAGCGCGTCACCGCGTGGTGCACGATACCGACGCTATGGCTATTGGTGATGCAAATCGGGCTGCTGAAATAGCCGCCGTCCTGAATCCAGTGAGTGCCGGTCATTTCACCATTGCCGTTCAGGGCATGGAAACCGCTCCAGACCGGGCGCGGTTCGGGATCGCGGCCTCTCGGTAAAATTGCGGTGACGCCCGTGCGCACCGGCCCCTTACCCTGCGTTAATTCACCTTCGCCCTCGATGAGGGTCGAATAACCAACCAGGACGCCGGAGATATCCGTTATCGAATTATCAGGACCAGTTTCACCATTAAAATCGAGGCCGAGGTCGCGTGCTCTTATCGATGTCATTGTGATGCTCTGGTTCGGGCAATTAAGGCGACAAGCGTCTTGCTGTTACGACTACTTCTTGGCCGTTACCACCAGGTCTACCCGACGATTGATTGCCCGGCCTTCCTTGGTTTCGTTAGAGGCGATGGGCCTGGACTCGCCGTAACCGATATAGCCTATCTTGTAACCACCCCCGAGTGCGGACAGGTAGTTTGCGACCGAGATTGCGCGCTTGGTGGAAAGATCTTTATTCAGCTCGGCGGCGCCGACCGAGTCGGTATGACCCTCTACCGCGACCAGTTCCGCGCCGACAAAGCGGATTATGTCGTTTACCTTCGACAACATCGGCTTCGACGCTGCCGGAATCGTTGCGGATCCGGACGCGAAATTAATCTTCTTGAGCCTGAAAATCAGCTTGCTGCCCTGCTGATAGACCGACGCCTCGTCGTCGGGAAATTCCTTTACCGCCTGGTCCATTGCGCGCTGAAACCTGACTTGCGTGGAAGTCTTCTCCAGTTCCTGGTTTTGCAACAGCAGCGCGCTCTCGGTTTCCTGCAGGTTCGACCGCGCAGACTCCAGTTCCTGGTTCTGTTGCTTGAGCGTGCCTTCCGTCTCCATCAGGGTTGACTGGGTCGTCTTCAGGTTTTGTTCCAGGCTTCCGACATTCTTGGAAAGCGCCTCTAACTCCCGGTTCTGCACCACAATTTTCGACGCGATATCTTCCGGTGTCCCCGGGGCATCTAGAATGACATCCATCACATCGGTCAGAAAGACCGAACTTTCTATCGCCAGGTCCAGAATGACCTGGTAGATACCGGGATCTCGAGGGCTTTGCGCAATCAGGTTCTCGGCTTCGCTAGCGTCCAGCATAGCCGTTCTCAGGGCTTTTGGGGCGAGCTTTTTTGCACCCTGGCTGGCCGCCTTGTCAATCGCCAGGTTGACGGCATCGAGTTCCCTGAACTGGACCGCTTTGACTTCCAGGGAAAAGTATTTTCTCTGGAATTCCGAAAACTCAGCCGGTTCGAGTGGCCGCGCAAAATCATCTGTTTCATCTCTCAGGTCTTCATCGACATCAGCGAGAGCCTCTTCGAGCTCTGCACTGTTTTTCAACCCCGCGTTGAGCGCCGACTTCCTGGCTTCCAGTATCCGGATGGCGTTAGGCGTTCTCTCTCGACTATTCTCGAGTGCTGCCTGGAACTGCGTTTTTCCCTTGGCTGCATTCTCCAGGATATAGTCGCTCTGATAATTGCCTGCCAGGCCGCGTTGCGCCTTACCCAGGTATTCCGATCCCTTGATGTATTCCTCGTAGGATAAAAGCTCGGCCTGATCTATGTCGGCCGCTGTCAATAATCCCGCAACCTCGGCAACCGCCGCATCCAGATCGTCAGTCGATGCAAGTTCGGCCGTTTCAGTAGAGGCACAGCCAAAAAGCAAAAGTGTGAGTCCATAGCAAAGAACCAGGTTAAGTTTTCTCATGCCTGTTTAGTACCGTATTGTCTTTTAGTGGATGTTTGAAGCGCATTTCCGCGAGTCAAGCGCCGCCGTTTCGCAATCGAAAAGACAAGCGGCCCGATAAATCGGCTGGAATTTAACACAAGGGCTTATCTATTAGTAGGTGCGCGTCGTAGATGAGACATATTACCCTAATTTCGGCCATGTGATTAGCCCCACCCCGGTAATGCCGCAGCATCGAGGCATCGGATTACTCTTGTATAACGGTCTCACTCAATCCGCAGCACGGTCGCTCTCAAATCCAGCGCTTCGTGAAGGGAGTCTGCGCGATATTCGAGATCGGAAGTGGTAAAGGGATAATCAGCGGGCTCCGTAACGGCTGCATTCGTTTCCGGCAAACCGGAGTTTTCGGCCTTTTTTTTCGATCGGCGCGTTGAAGCTCCACCGGTGGTCGCTTTCAGGCTGTCCGGCAGCAAGTTTCGAATTGGTCTTACTACAAATTTCCTGAGCGGCCCTTTCAGGTAGACCTTAGACGGCTTTTGCCTGACGCGCCGGCGCTCGATCTTGTTTAACTCATCCACTCCAAAAAGCCCTTCGAGTTTCACTTCCGCGAAATAACGACCCAGCAGTTGCTCCAGATCCTGCGCCGAGTATTCCTTTGTATGAAACTTGTTCCACGGTTTCTGAAACGGGAGTAGACGGATGTTGCGGTTGGGAGTCGAAACAATGACTTGCCCGTCTGGCCGGGTTACACGCTTGATTTCACGCAGGAAAATGTCGAGTTTATCGAGCGCAATGTGCTCGATTACCTGAAACAGCACGGTCAGATCGAAGGTATTATCTTCGAAAGGAAGCGTCCAGCTATCGAGGCAGATATACTCTATGTTGTCTCGCGCATTATGTTTTCTGGCTTTCTCTATGGCCGTGGCAGACGTGTCGACCGCCTTGATACTGCCGGCATCTTCGGAATAGATAATAGTTCCAAAACCCTTGTTACACCCGAGCTCCAAAACCTGTTTGTCTTTGGCCTGAACCCTGAGCAGCTCGTACGGCCACCGATGGATCAGGGATAAGACATGGGCCCTGAGCGTCCTGGCCTGAAAGTCTTCTTGCAGGTCATCGACTTCCGGATGATCGATTTGTAAATCAATCGTTTGAAGTTGCTCGTTCAAATCAGATACTCCCTGGCCAGCTACTACTCTTCGAATGTTAAATCATACTCTTCTGCCAAAGCCAGAAGCTGGACTCGATTTTGATCTTCACCAATATTCTTTTTTTGCAACGACACGCCCTGTGAACCGATAATCGGAATTGGCGCGGGATAGGGATATCGAGATTTTCGCATCGCCGTGCCCTTCAGCATTGCCATGGCCTTGTACCACAGGTCGTCAGCATTAGGGCTCAACCGCATATAGGTGTCGCGGTCGAGCACCCGATCGTCCAGTGAGCCTGGCGGAAACAGCACACCGCCCTACCCCAAAGCCACCGCAAGCGGCGAACTCTCCCCGGTCGGTTCGCTGTGCCAGTTCCGGTAGGGCCTTATCTCTCCGTTCTTGATCCGGATCTTGCGACACCGGTGAGCAACGATATCGTCAGGCGTGTGCCGCCATGACTCCAACAACCGGAACAACCAGTCCTCGGGGTACATGACGTCGTCATCGCAGGTTACGATAATCCGGTCGGGGTACAGTTTCAGCGTTTCGATCAGTTTCCTGTGAGGCTCGGTAGTTGCGCTGTAACGAATCTCGAAACGCTCTCCCTGTAATTTTTCCAGGGCCGGGGGCAGATCGTTCTTCAAATCCTGATGCAACCACAAGATAATCTTGTCAAACGATACTCCTTGGTTCAACAAACTTTTTATAGTTAAATGCAGCGTGGAAAGACGGGAGGGAATGGACGTCAGTGAGATGATGACGTCGACCATAGCGGGGCTCGCGTTTTTTCCCAGCTGATCGTCCGAGATAAAGGTAAGCTTCACAGTGGAAAAAATGGAACGAAAAAAAGCTTTAAGCTTCAAGAATAGCCCTGCATCGTATTAGTAAAGTTAGTTTACCCCTCAAGTATTCCTGTTACCTGTTCCTCTCTGAGGTAACAATAAATCCAGCGGCTTAACGTGAGCGGAAGATAAGCGCAGAAGTATATAAAATTGCAGCAATCAAGCAAATCACAGATCAG
>JAASSH010000257.1 GCA_021767985.1 Gammaproteobacteria bacterium
ACCACACCAGCGCGATTCCGATCCAGAGAACTTCCTCTTTACCGATCGGCGTTTTCCACCAGATTCTTTCCGATGGAGGTAAGAATGAGCTCATTTGATATTCTCCTTGGGAGTTACGGCGCTACCGGCAAGGTAGCGATTTCCATGAGTCCCCACATGATGTAGAACACCGTTGGCATCACTACGCCGATGAACAGCAGCAGGAAAGGATTTTCGAGAACCCTTTGAAAGAACGGGATTCTTTCGGGTGTTGGAATCGGATCTTCTTGTGACATGGCAAACCTCTTTATTTTCTCGGCCCTTTAGATCACCATGTGCAGTCCACACACTCGTACCCGCCCTGGTCTCGGAATGCGCCTAGTTACCGGCCTACAGCTGGTGAAGATTTTTGATAGCTAGCAGATTACCCAAGCAGAAGCCAAATTGATTTGATAAAAGTCAAATCACAAAATCGGCTTCCCGAGCCCTGTACCACGCGCTGGAAAAGTGGCTCGTGCAGGTTTGACATTCGTCAATTTGCACACCGGGCGCGCATGGTAGGTTGGCGCCCTGGATTTACCAAACAGGCTTAACGGACCCTGCTAATGGCATTGATTGAATGGCGAGACGAATACTGCACCGGAATCAAGGGAGTTGATTTCGAGCACGAAGCGCTGATAAACCAGATAAATTCAATTTACGAGCTTGTCACCAACCAGGCCGACAAGGACCTGGTGATTGACAGTCTAGGTGAAATTTATGGCAGCATCTCGGCCCATTTCGCGCTGGAAGAGCAAATGATGGTGCGTCATGACTATGATCACTATCAGCAACACCGCGAGGATCATGAGCGCTTGCTGGACGACATTCGCGACATTACCGAGGAGTTCGAGAACTCGGTAGAACTGGACGAAGCCGCATTTCAGCAAAAGCTGGCGAACTGGTTCCAGCTGCACTTCAAAACCCATGATTCGCGTCTGCATAACCTCGCCGGCATGCGCTCCCACGAGACGGTGAGCCAGCCAGCCCTGAAAACCCTGATACAAAATGCAAAAAAGAAGCTACTACAGCGATCGGCCTCGCGGCGTTAGAAATTTCGTAACCGGCCTGGTACTGGCCTGCAGTCTGCTGCTGGCATGGCCGCTTTCCGCCCAACAAAGCGGCAGCGGGGAACTGCTTACCGGCTACTACGCGCGCGAGGGCAACAACGGCACTCCGGCAAAAGCCGCCGGCAACAATATCTACATCAAGTTCTTCGAGGACCGCTGGGTTGGCATGATGTTCATTCCCTTCCCTTACGCCACCGAGGTCGATGCCGGGGTCGTGGACGAGGTTTTCAAGGCAGCCAGGAAACAGGCACCGCGCGCCGCCATTTTGCGCGGGAAGTACGGTTTACTGGCGGAGGCGGCGACCATTCAGATCGAAAGATATGGTTACTTGCAGGATCGCATCGTTTACGAATGCGGCGCACTATCGCCCTGCACCATCAAGCTCGGAGACGACGGCCTCGAATTGATCAAACCCGGGGTGATCAACGAGCACATCATCAACTATAACCATGTCGCGATACCCTGATCCGCTGATTACCGACGACAGACCTGGCTGCCATGACGACTAGACGGATATTGCCAATCGGCAGCCTGGTGATCGGCCTCGTCTTCGGACTGGTCATGCTGGTCACCCATTTGCTGGTAAAACCGCCCGCCCCGCCGGCCGAACTGGAGGGTGTGTTGCGCTCGGAATTTCGCCCGATTAGCGGCTTCGAATTACAAACCCGGGGTCACGGTCCAATCACCGCAACCAGCCTGCACGGCAAATGGAGTTTTGTTTTTTTCGGCTATATGTCCTGCCCCGACGTATGCCCTAACACGCTGCACGAACTGAATTCGTTTTATCGGCTGCTGGCGGATGAAGCCGGCGCCGAACCGGAGGATCTGCAGGTGATATTCGTCTCGGTCGATCCCGAGCGCGACAGCACCGAGAACCTCGAGCGCTACGTCCGCCATTTCAACCGGAAGTTTATCGGCGCGACCGCCGGCAAGGGCGCGATCGAACGCCTGACCAGGCAGTTCGGTGCCGGTTACGTGCTGGAACCGGAGACCGCTCCGGGGCAGTACCTGGTGGCCCATACCAGCGCCATATTCCTGGTTGATCCGCTGGGTCGGCTGGTGGCCAGCTTTTCACAACCCCACTACGCGGCGACGCTGTTATCGCAGTATCACGGCATCAAGGTATACTTTTCCGGAACCGGTTAGGCGCTAACCGCAGAGCGTCTCACTCCTCGGATTTATCGGTTTTATGCCACTGCTTGTAAGCCCAGATAAAATAGGCTGTAATCATTACCAGGTTGATAACTATCCCAATCCCGAAAAACACGATCAGCGGGTCTTTCTGCTCAGGCGGGGGGACTGCTGCCGGTTGCTCGGTATACGAGATCGTTTGTTTATCCAAGGCGTTTAACGAAAAAAATTTATGCTGATAAACCAGTTTACGCTACCTGTACCCGATAGCAATGCCTGCAAGCTAACCACGGGCTGGTTGCTGCTTGGCCTTGCCGCGCTCGTGGTCGGCGGGCTGTTTACCATCCTGGTGTTACTCTCGCGCACGCCCTACTTCCAGGAAATTATCCCCTGGGTCGATTTTTTCCGCACCGCCCTCGTGGTACATGTCAATCTCACCGTGCTGGTCTGGTTCCTGGCGTTTACCGGCGTTTTCTGGAGCTATACCAATTCAACCCGCTGCATGGCTTGCGGCTGGAGTGCGCTGGCGCTTTGCTGTCTCGGCACGCTGGTCATCGTCGTATCTCCGTTTACCGGCGAAAGCTATCCGTTGATGAACAACTACGTGCCCGTTTTGCAAAACACGGTATTTTTTACTGGCCTGATAATTTTTGGTGCCGGCTTCTGTCTGCTGATCATTCGCAGCTGCCTGACCGCCTTCGACAGCGACAACCAGACCAGTGGCGAGACCAGCCTGCGTTTCGGTCTGTTCGTCGCGGTGGTGGCATCGCTGTTTGCGATCGGCGCACTGCTGCTTTCATATCTCGGCATCAATGAAGGTTTCGAAGAGCTCGCTTATTACGACCGCCTGTTCTGGGGCAGCGGCCATATCATCCAGTTCAGCCACACGCAGCTGATGCTGGTCGCCTGGCTGTGGCTGGCCACCCTCAGCGCCGCAAAATTGCGAATATCACCCCGGGTGGCGCTGTTCCTGTTTATCCTCGGTTTACAGCCGGTTCTGGCGGCACCGGTGATCTACATCGTCTTCGACGTCAGCTCGGGTGATCACCTGTTCTGGTTCATCCAGTTGATGAAATACGGCGGCGCCATCGCCGCGGTACCGATCGGCATTGCCGTCACGCTGGCAATCATCGAAAGGTGGCGCCCGGCCCCTGGTTTCGAAATCGAGCGCAATGCCCTGCTGTTTTCGATTCTGCTGTTCGGTGCCGGCGGCATCATCGGCTTCATGATCAGTGGCAGCACCGTCACCGTACCGGCGCATTATCACGGCTCCATCGTCGGTATCACGATTGCCTTCATGGGGATTACCTATCACCTGCTGCCGCAGCTCGGGTTCCGCCGGGTCAGCGGCCGCGCGGCGCGCTGGCAGCCTGGCATCTACGGCATCGGTCAATTGATGCACATCGTCGGGCTTGCCTGGTCCGGCGGTTACAACGTCGCGCGCAAGTCCACCGAGGTCGAGCACGGCCTGGAACAGACCATGGGCCTCGGCCTGATGGGATTAGGCGGTCTGATTTCGATCATTGGCGGAGTCATATTTCTGGTTCTGGTATATCTCGCCATGAAACCGAACCCGGACTCGCGATCAGCATAGTTGAGGATCGGCAAGCCCTGCCGAAACCTCGTCAGGCGCGCTTGATTTCCTCGACCAGCTCGATTACCTGGTCCCTTATTGTATTACGCACCTCGATAAATTGCGGCATCTCCATGTGTTTGGGGTCGGGTATTTGCCAGTCCGAGCGTGCTTTTGCCCGCACATTCGGGCATTCATCGCCGCAACCCATGGTTATCGCGTAGTCATATTCGATTTGTGGAATGTCGTCGAGCGACTTGGATTCATGCGATGCCAGGTCATAGCCGATATCCTGCATCGCTGCAATCGCCTTCTCATTTACCACGCCAGACGGCCGCGAACCACTCGAGTAGGCATCGACCACATCCGAGCCATACATCCTCGCCAGTGCCTCCGCCATCTGGCTGCGACAGGAGTTTTCGACACATACGAACAGCACTTTCTTCATCGGCAAACCTGTATATATTTATCATGGGATCATGACACTATAGCCGAACAAGCGTAAACGAAAAACGCCCTTGTTCCGAAGATAAATACGCGAGCTATTGCTATCGCCGAATACGCCAAGGTATGATCACTTTCAATCTCACCCGGGCGATGAGGCGTTACCACATGACTACCAAAAACATCATGACCTCCGGCCTGTACACGTTAAAGCCCTCGGACACAGTCGCCGACGCCCTGTCCGTG
>JAASSH010000258.1 GCA_021767985.1 Gammaproteobacteria bacterium
CTGCACATAAACATCGGCGCTGGTTAAGCGGTCACGCAATGCCTGCAGCAGTGACCAGGCCTGCGTGGGCAGACATTCGATCGTTACGTTACTGGCGTTTTTGCCAGGCCGCTCCTGTCCTCTAATCGGCAAATCACCGAGCTGCGTCTGCAGCAAAGCAAGGGCGTCATCGAGTCCCCCGTAGCTGCATATGGTTACGACAAAGGGCTGCGGCTCGTCACCGCGCCGCAGCCATCCGGGTTCGCTCTGCGCCGACACGGTCATTGCAGCGCCGGAAAGTGCAGGTACTGCACGTCGTTGATGTTCGGTAACGACCGCATGTGGTCGAGATCGATGTCCTTCGGCGTTTCATCGACCTCGAGCAGGGCGATCGCGTTGCCGGTTTCGATATCGCGCCCGAGATGCATGTTGGCGATGTTGATGCCGCGCTCCGCCGTGGTGGTACCGATATCGCCGATAACCCCAGGCTTGTCGTTATTGGTGATGTAGAGCATGTGCTGGCCGAGCTTGGACTCGAGCGGAATCCCCTTAACGTCGATCACGCGCGGGCGGTTCTGAATCAACGTGCCGCAAATGCTGCGCGACATCGACTCGGTTTCGACCCCGACCGTGATACGGCAGGGATACTCGTCGCGACCCTCGTTGTGCGCCTCGATCACGTCGATATTGCGATCGCGCGCGACTTCCCGCGCGTTAACCGAGTTGACATAACTGCTGTGATGCTCCAGTACCGACTGCACCACCTGCACGGTCAGCGGCGATACGTTCAAGTCGTTGGCTTCGCCGCCATAGGTGACCGTCAGCGTCTTGATCGGGTCGTGCGTCAACTGGCCGACAAAAGAGCCCAGGCATTGCGCCAGCTGCAGGTAAGGCCGCAGCAATTGTGCCTCCTCGGCGCTGATGCTGGGCGCGTTGATCGCGTTGTTGACCGCACCGGTCAGCAGGAAATCACTGATTTGCTCGGCGATCTGGATCGCGACCTTTTCCTGTGCCTCGATCGTCGACGCGCCGAGATGCGGAGTACAGATCACGTTATCCAGCTCGAACAGGGGATTCTCGCGCGCCGGCTCGACCTCGTAAACGTCGAGCGCAGCACCTTTCAGGTGACCACTCTCGAGCGCGGCCTTGAGCGCCAGTTCATCGACCAGACCGCCGCGCGCGCAGTTGATCAACATACTGCCCTTCTTCATCTGGTTGATCGCGCTGGCGCTGATGATATTGCTGGTCTCCGGTGTTTTCGGTACGTGCAGCGAAATAATGTCGGAGGTTTGCAGCAACTCGTCGAGCTCGACCTTCCTGACGCCGAGCCTGGCGGCGCGCTCCTCGGTCAGAAACGGATCGTAGGCCTGCACGTGCAAACCGTAGCCAATAGCCTTGCTGGCGACTATGGAGCCGATGTTGCCGGCGCCGATCAGGCCCAGCAGCTTGCCGGTCAGCTCGACGCCCATGAAACGCGATTTCTCCCACTTGCCGTCCCGGGTGGAGACATTGGCCTGCGGGATATGGCGCGCCAGCGCCAGCATCATCGCCATCGCGTGTTCGGCGGTGGTGATCGCGTTGCCCAGTGGGGTGTTCATCACCACCACGCCGCGCCTGGTGCAGGCCGGTACGTCGACATTATCGACGCCGATGCCGGCACGCCCGACCACTTTCAGCCTGGTCGCGCGCTCGAGTAATTCGCTGGTGACGTTGGTCGACGACCGAATTGCGAGGCCGTCGAAGTCGCCAATCGTATCGAGCAGTTCGGTTTCGCTGAGCTTGCTCGAGGCCACCACGTCGATACCGCGGTCCTGGAATACGCTGACCGCCTGACTCGACATCGAATCGGAAATCAAAACCCTGGGTTTAGTCATGTCGGTTCTCCCGAATAGTGTGTTTAAAGTCCGCGAAAACCCAGTCCAGCCAGGGAGTCAGGGCCTCCAGGTCGCTGGTTTCCACGGTGGCGCCGCCCCAGATACGAAAGCCCGGGGGGGCGCTGCGGTAGTTACCGATATCGAGGGCAACGTTTTCCTGTTCGAGCCTGGCCAGCATCGAGTTGATCGCCGACTGGCGCTCGCTTTGATCCAGGTTGCTGAACTCGGGATCGACTACCTGCAGGCACATCGACGTCGGCGAGCGTGTTGCCGGGTCGCGGGCCAGCCATTCGATCCAGGGAGTGTTCCTCACCCAGTTATCGATACAGGTAAAATTGTCACGAGTACGCTGCCACAGCGCCTCGCGACCTCCGATGCGTTCTGCCCAGGCGAGCGCGGCATGCAGGTCTTCCAGTGCCAGCATGCTCGGGGTATTGATGGTCGCGCCGCTGAAGATGCCTTCGACCAGCTTGCCGCCTTTGGTCAGCTGAAACAGTTTCGGCAGCGGGTAACGCGGCTGGCTGGCTTCGAGCCGCTCGACCGCACGCGGGCTTAACGCAAGCATACCGTGCGCGGCCTCGCTGCCCAGCACCTTTTGCCAGGACCAGGTGACCACGTCGAGCCGTTCGAAATCCATCGGCATCGCAAACGCCGCCGAGGTCGCGTCGCACAGCACCAGGCCCTCGCGCCCCGGATCCAGCCAGTCGAGATCGGGCAGGCAGACACCGCTGGTGGTGCCATTGTAAACCATGACCACATCGTGACCTGAATCGACCTGCCCCAGATCGGGCAGCTCGCCGTAGTCGGCTTGCAACAGGGTTAAATCCTCGATACCGAGCGCCTGCAGGTCCCTGGCCCAGTCGCTGGAAAAACTTTCCCACACCAGAACATCCACCGGGCGCGAGCCCAGCAGCGACCACATCGCGATTTCGAAAGCACCGGTATCCGAACCAGGCACGATGCCAAGCTTCCAGTCCGCGGGCAGATCCAGCAGCCGGTGCGAGATATCGATAGCGTCTTTCAGGCGTTGTTTGGGGAGCCTGGCGCGATGACTGCGACCAAGAAACTCGGTATTCAAATGGCTGAGATCCCAGCCGGGATACTTTTTGCACGGCCCCGAAGAAAAGCGCGGGTCCGCGGGGCGTACACGCGGGCGCTCGGGAAGGCCGTCGGCTTCCTCGTTCATGTTATAACCTCTAGTTATGGGTGGTTTGCTCCACCAGGCGCGGCAAGAATAACATAAAATCCACGATGTAAAAGGGAGTCTCAGGGCCTCAGGAGATTTCGTGGAAAATCCAATGCAGATTATTATGCAGACTGATTGTTGTAAACCGGCAAGAGCCGCTTCCCTGGATAGCATTTTCCAATTGCAGAACTTCCCGCCATCCCGGCGAAAGCCGGAATCTATTATTGAAGCGTCACCGAGGACAGCCATAAGCAGAAGCTGGTAAAAACAAAACCCCGCTCGACGGCGGGGCTTAATCACAAACTACACGTGAAAGTCAGGTTACTTTCCTTCTTCTTGATATACCAACCAATCCAATCAGTGCGGTGCCGAATAGCCAGGTTGCGGCCGGGATCGGAACGGCGGGGATGGAAGAAGCATTTAAGGTCGTGATTGAAGAGTAGTTTAACGATATATCGTCGACTAAATAGAAATCCCCGAAATCCAGGCGCAATTCATCGATTAACCCCAGTTGCGCGCCATAAAATTCGTAGCTTCCATTCAGACCAGTGGCTACGTTCCAGACTTCACTGCCATCGTTATAACCGGATAATGAACCAAACAAGGAATCAACTCCTCCCGATTGCATGGGTGTCCCCCATTTTTTTGCCCATAGACCATCAAATGTAAAATCAGCGCCGCCTGCATCGGTGATAATGCCGATACCACCATAACCGTTTAGAAGTGCAAATTCACCGCTGTGTGCTCCATAGTTCCAGCGAGACCCTCTAACATCCATCCAGTTTAGATTGGATGAGAAGTTAAACCCCTCGTAAGTCGGCATATCGCCATACCGGTTTTGAAGGCTGCCTAATGGCACGTCTTCAAATGTCAGGACAACAGCGTTGACCGATGAGATTGAAAAAACCAGCAACAAAAGGCTAATAAGGGTAAAACCATTGAGTGAGCGAATATGAAACATGTCTCGATCCATCAAGTTTTATTTGTATAAATGTTTTTTAACAGGGGCCAGATCACGTTTCTCGCACTTTAGGCTGCTCTCGTGACCTGGCCCCGTCTTTTACTACAGAAGAGGTTTAAAAGGGTTCATCGTTAGGATTGGTATCCTCGTTAGAGCCGTAGACATCGGAAGTGCTGTCGTCTTCGTCGTCATCGTTGTCGATAGCAATAGACATGGCTACCGCAGAATGCGGTGCATTATCCTTGGTTTTGCCCTTGGCCACGTCCGAGGCATTGCCGGCTCCGAGCTGGCTTGCTTCTGCGCCGCGACCACGGCCCATGCCGTCGACCCCGGCTGCTGCGTTACCTCCGCTGGCACTAGCGCTATTGCCGCCGCCATTAGCGCCGCCGCTACCGCCGCCGCTACCGCCGCCGTTACCACCGCCGTTACCACCGCCGTTACCACCGCCGTTACCACCGCCGTTACCACCGCCGTTACC
>JAASSH010000026.1 GCA_021767985.1 Gammaproteobacteria bacterium
CACCTCGTCGGGCTCCTGCATGATCTGGCCCTCGGTGATCTCGATAACAACCTGTGACGGCTTTACCTGGTAGCGCTGCAAAAAGGTTTCGATACGCTCGGGCAGGCGACGATCGTGTAAATCGATCATCGACAGGTTAATGCCCACGGTTAAATTCGGAACGCCGCACTCGGCTACGAAGCGGCAGGCAGACTCGAAAATCCAGTTGGTCAGGGGCTTGATCAAATGATTCTGTTCCGCGAGGCGTATCGTGCGGTCGATAGCGATATCGTGCCTGTCCGGATCCTTCCATCGCAGCAACGCTTCGAGGTAAACCGTTTCATAGGTTGCCAGATTGACCACCGGTTGAAACACCAGCTTCAGTTCATCGTATTCGATTGCGCGTCGTAACGACTGGATCATGGTAAAGCCGGAAGTATCTGTGGATTCGTCGGCATTGCGGAAAAACTGGATCGGCCATTCGCTGTGCTCCGCCCTGACCAGCGCGTTGCTGGCATGCTGATACAAATCGTCCGCGTCGGCGGCGTGCTCGGGGTAAATGGCCACGCCGAAAAACGCGTTGAGCTCGAACTCGCGCCCGTAGACCTGGTAGGGTCTGACTACCGAAAGGTAGATCTTCTCGACCAGGATATTGAGTTGGTCGCGCTGTTGCACCTCCAGCAGCAGGGCGAACAGGTTTCTTTCGAAACGCGCGACATGATCGCTCTCGCGCAGCGATTCGCGCAGACCGTCCGCCACCTGGCGCAGCAGGCCGTCGACGAGATACTGACCGCGCTGCAGGGCAACATCGTCGAGGCCGCGCACATCAATCAGTACCAGCGCGTAGCGGCGAGCGCTGCGTTTGCCCTCGCGAATCGCCTGTGACAGGCGATCTTCGAATATGACGCGATTATTGAGCCCGGTTACCGGATCGCGCTTGGCAAGTTTTTGCAAGACGTTGAAGTATTCGCGCATCTGCCGCAACCCGGGCCTGACTTCAGCCTTGCCGACGGCGCCAGCCGCCTGCTGGTGATGTGCCGCGAGACGCATACGTTCCGCCAGTTCGAGCAACGGCTTGATCAGGTTAAAGTGCAACAGGCTCAACAGCAGGATCGCGGCAGCAACCAGGGCCAGCAGTACAACTGCGGCCTGGCGCTCGAACAGCTCCCAGAATGTTATCGGTTGCGCGTTCAGGTGCAGTTCACCGAAAACCGAGGTGGTATCGCCAATCGGCAGGCTAACCTGGATATCACCGCTGGGATTGTAGCCAAATTCCTGGTACTGGAAAGCGCCATCGACATCGGCCGCACGCTGCAGACTGCGACCCGACAGGGTGGAAAACTCGTTCAGAAAGTCGAAGTAATCCATGCTGACCAGCAACACCAGGGCACCGCCCTCGGCCGCTACCGGACCGGCAATTTCCAGCAGGGCCTTATCGTCGATACGACAGCTGGCAATCTGCGGTACCAGGTAGTCGTCAAAATCGTCACGATGCATCTGGGTCGGTTGCAGGCAGCCGGGTTTGCTGGACCTCGAAACGGGATTTCCGCGCTCGTCAAACTGAACCAGGTTGACTGCCCAGATACTGGGATTGCGCTGGTAATAGTCCCACAGAAACGACTGGAAAGTCTGGCGCTCGGCGGACGACTCGGCCAGCGTATTGAGCAGGTAGTATTGTGACTGCAGCCAAAGCCGCTGTTTTTGCTGCAATTGCAGCACCTGGCCATGCAGGTTTTGCCGATAGGCTGACGCGTTCTGCTGGTTCTGACGCTCGACCAGCACCAGCAGCGACAGGCACCACAGCAGGAACATCACCAGACTCAGTCCCGCTACCAGGAGCGCGCTGAAGGTTGAAATATTGAGCTTCACGTCCGCGTTCCCGGGTTACTCGATGTTCTGTACCTGCTCGCGCATTTGTTCGATCAGCACTTTCAGATCCACCGCGTGCTGGGTGGTTGCACTATCCTGTGATTTCGATCCCAGCGTATTGGCCTCGCGATTAAGCTCCTGCATCAGGAAATCGAGCCTGCGCCCCACCGCTTCGTCACGCCCGAGCACGTTGATGACCTCGGCGACGTGGGTATCGAGGCGATCGAGTTCTTCCTCGACGTCGAGCTTCTGCGCCAGCATGACCAGTTCCTGTTCGAGCCGGTTCTCGTTCGCCGTCTCGCGCCATTGTTTGAGTTTATCATCGAGATTGGCTTCCCATTTCTCGCGCAGGGCGGTCATCATCTGGGGTCGGTGCTTGCGCAGCTCGGCCACGATCTCGCTGACCTGCGCGCAGCGGCTGCGAATCATTTCCTCCAGCGCCTTGCCCTCGGTTTCCCGCCCTTGCTGTAATTGCTCGAGCGCGTTCTCGAGACTCGACAGGGCAAGCGCGTTGAGCGACGAAAAATCCCGCTCGACATCGGTGATCACCCCGGGCCAGCTCAGTATATCGGCCACCGACATCTTGCTGCCCTCGTGCACGATATTCAGGACCTGCTGCTCGACTTCGCGCAGGTTATGAACGATATCCTCGTTCAGGCTGATTCCGTCCTGCTGCCGTTGCTCGAGCTTGTAACGCAGGCCGACATCGACCTTGCCGCGCGTCAGGTGTTTAGACAACAGCTTGCGGATCTCGGGCTCGAGCTGCCTGAAGTCCTCCGGCAGCTTGAGCGCGGGCTCCAGATAGCGATGGTTGACCGAGCGCAGTTCCCAGGTTATCGATCCCGCCTCGTTGCTCTGCTGTACCCGCGCGAAGGCGGTCATACTTCTTATCACAATTTGAATCTCATGTTTCGCTGTCGGCATCATAGCCTATTTTGCAATTTCGCTTAACCTGGATATTGCATGCTGCGTATAATTGCCGCTCACTTTACGGAGACAACCCGATGCGACCCAGCGCCCGAGCGGCAGACGAACTGAGACCGATCAACATTACTCGTCACTACATCAAGCATGCCGACGGCTCGGCCCTGATCGAATGCGGCGATACCCGAGTTATCTGCACCGCCTCGGTGGAAAACTCGGTACCGGGATTTTTACGCGGCACCGGCAGCGGCTGGGTCACGGCGGAATACGGCATGCTGCCGCGCTCGACCGGCAGTCGCATGCGCCGTGAGGCCAGTACCGGCCGCCAGGGCGGTCGGACGATGGAGATCCAGCGCCTGATCGGACGCGCGTTGCGCGCCAGTATCGATACCGAAAAACTCGGCGAACGCACCATCACGATAGATTGCGACGTCATCCAGGCCGACGGCGGCACGCGCACCGCGTCGATCTCCGGCGCCTGGGTCGCGCTCGCCGACGCGATTCAGGGACTGATCGAAAACGGCGACCTCGAGCAGAGCCCGATCCACTGCCAGGTCGCAGCGATTTCGGTTGGCATTTACCAGGGCGAGGCGGTGCTCGATCTCGATTATGCCGAGGATTCGTCAGCGGACACCGACATGAACATCGTCATGAACAGTCACGGCGGTTTTATCGAGGTGCAGGGCACCGCAGAGGCGGCGGCTTTCACCGAGCAGGAGCTCAACGCCATGCTGACGCTGGCGCGCACCGGCATCAACCGCATCTTCGAGATCCAGCAAAGCGCATGAAACGACTGGTTCTGGCTTCGGGCAATCCCGGCAAATTGTGCGAACTGTCGCATATACTCGAAGATCTCGGCTACGAGCTGCACCCGCAGTCTGAGTTCGGGGTCTCCGAAGTGGCCGAAACCGGCACCACCTTCGTCGAAAATGCGATCATCCAGGCGCGCCACGCCGCCGCTCACACCGACCTGCCGGCACTGGCCGACGATTCCGGCATCGAAGTCGACGCGCTCGACGGCGCGCCCGGGGTTTACAGCGCGCGCTTCTCCGGGCCCGGCGCCGACGACGCCAGCAACAACGCCCTGCTGGTGGAAAAGCTGCGAGCGGTCCCGGCAGCGCAACGCACTGCCCGCTATCGCGCGGTTATCGTGCTAATGCGCCACGCCGCGGACCCGTCACCGCTGATTTGCGAGGGCAGCTGGGAGGGTCTGATCCAGCTGGAACCGGCCGGCAGCGGCGGTTTCGGTTACGATCCCCACTTCTACCTGCCCGAAAAAGGATGCACCAGCGCACAATTGAGCCGGGAAGAAAAGAACCGACTCAGTCATCGCGGTCAGGCGCTGACCGAACTCAAACGCAGGCTTGCCGAACACGGTGTTTAGCAGCAATCCGCCACTCGGGCTTTATATACACCTGCCATGGTGTGAAAAAAAATGCCCCTATTGCGACTTTAATTCGTACCAGGCAGAGGGAGCCATTCCCGAACAGGCGTACGTCGATGCCCTGCTAAACGACCTCGAGCAGGATTTACCGCTGGTGTGGGGCCGCGGCATCGATTCGATCTTCATCGGCGGCGGCACGCCGTCGCTTTTTTCCGCGGACGCGATCGAGCGCCTGTTCTCGGGCCTGCGCGCGCTGATCAATTTTTCCCCGGCCATCGAAATTACGCTGGAATCGAATCCCGGGAGCGCAGACAGCGAAAACTACCGCGGCTACCGCGAGACCGGCATCAACCGGCTCTCGATCGGGGTACAAAGCTTTGACGATCAAATGCTCTCGAGTATCGGTCGCGTACATGACGCAGCGCAGGCGCTGGCAGCCTTTGACGGCGCCCGCACGGCCGGTTTCGACAACATCAACCTGGACCTGATGTTTGCCCTGCCAGGGCAAAACCTGGCCGAGGCGCAAGCCGACCTTGCCCAGGCCATAGCGCTCGGCCCCGAACATATCTCGCACTACCAGCTCACGCTGGAACCCAATACCCTGTTCCACAGCCGCCCACCGGCCAAACTGCCCGACGAAGATACCTGCTGGGAACTCCAGACCGGTTGCCAGGCACAACTGGCTGCAGCTGGTTATCGGCAATACGAGGTTTCCGCCTATTGCCAAAAAGGTCGCGAGTCGCGGCATAACCTGAACTACTGGCACTTCGGTGATTACCTCGGAATCGGGGCCGGTGCGCACGGCAAGATTACGCTTGCCGGAGAAAACCGGGTAATTCGCCGCATGCGACAGCGCCAGCCGCGCGCTTACCTGGAATCCGCCGGTCGCGACAGCATCGTCAGCGAATCCGAACTCGGCACATCCGACCTGTGCTTCGAATTCATGCTAAACGCGCTGCGTCTCAAGGATGGATTTGCCAGCAGCCTGTTTCATGAAAATACCGGCTTGCCGTTAAATCAGGTGCTACCAGCCCTGGAAACGGCGCGCGACAAGGGTTTGCTCGATTTCGATGGCGCCATAATTCGACCAACCGAGCTCGGATTTTGTCATTTAAACGACCTGCAGGCGGCGTTTTTGTCGCTCGAACCAGCAAAGAACAGGCCAATTTTCGAGAGCTCTCAAAAAATTATGCACAACTGATATTTAGTTGCCAAAAATGTCAAGCGGTTTTTGGTAATTTTTGACGCCTAAAAATTCAGTTTACGTAAGCTATTGATTATTCGTCGTTTTTAAAGTTGGTCAAAAAATGACTAATCTAACGAAAGATCAGGTTTTTACAGGCTCTGCCCGGGCGCATACAGGTTTATGCACAAAGTTATCCACAGTTTTTGTGGATAAAACTGCCTCTAATAGAGCGCTCAAGGTTTTATGAAATCTTGATTACAAAACGCTTTAAGTTGTGCGGCTAACTGACCTTCGGCAGAGGCCGTTCTCCGCCAAAAAACACTTGCACTTTTACGCCCAAAAGGTGAAAATTCGCGCCCTTTAGCGCCCAGACCCGAAAACAGCCGTTATGAAACAAGACATTCATCCCGAATACAGAGACGTGGTGTTCCAGGACATCTCGTCCGATTTTGCCATCCTGACAAAGTCCACCGTACCCACCCGTGAAACCATCAAGTGGGAAGACGGTAACGAGTACCCGCTGTTAAAGCTGGAAATTTCAAGCCAGTCGCATCCGTTCTACACCGGCAAGCAGCACATTCTGCAAACCGCCAAGCAGGTCGACAAGTTTCGTCAGCGCTACGGCAAGTAATTCCGCCTGTTTTCGAAAAAGGGTGCGCGGGCACCCTTTTTTTTGCCTTGAATCTGCGCCCCGCTGACCCAATAATCCGTTCATGAAATTCATTACCGCCCTGATCCTGGCACTGGGCCTGACGCTGGCAGGCTGTGCGGTCAACCCGGTGAGCGGCGAGCGCGATTTTACGCTGGTTTCCGAGTCCGACGAAATCGAACAGGGGCGGCGTTTTCACGAGGTGGTCCTCGCCCGCTACGGGGTTTACGAGGACCCCGAGCTGCAGCAGTACGTCAATCGCATAGGCCAGGAACTGGCTCGCAAGAGCCATCGCTCACACCTGGATTACAGCTTTACGGTGCTCGATACGCCGGAGATCAACGCCTTTGCGCTGCCCGGCGGCTATATCTATATTACCCGCGGCATCATGGCCTACCTCGACTCCGAGGCCGAACTCGCCGGAGTGCTGGGGCATGAAATCGGGCACGTCACCGCGCGCCATTCGGTGCGCCAGCAGTCGGGGCAAATGGCGTCTGGCCTGCTCAGCATTCTGCTGACGGCCGTCACCGGTCAATCGGCCATTGGAGATATCAGCCAGCAAATCGGAACCGGGCTGGTGCGGGGTTACGGTCGCGAGCATGAACTCGAAGCCGATCGGCTCGGAGCAGAGTATTTACATAAATGCGGCTATAACCCGGAAACGATGCTGGAAGTCATCGGCGTACTGAAGGACCAGGAAGTATACGAAACCGCCCTCGCCAAAAAGGAAGGCCGTGAGCCAAATATCTATCATGGGGTTTTCTCGACCCATCCACGCAACGACGATCGTCTCAAGACCGTGGTACGTGCCGCCAAGAAACTATCCAGTAAGACGTATCGAGACAGTAATCAGCCGGCTTACCGCGGCCTGATCGAAGGCATGACCTGGGGCCCCAGTCCAAAACAGGGCGTTGTCAAAGACAACCGTTTTGCACACCCGGAGTTGCGCTTTGCGCTGCAGCTGCCGGCAGGCTGGCGGGTCAGGAACAATACCGACTACCTGATGGCCCGTGATATGGACTCGGGAGCGGTGGTGCAGATCGGGCTGGTAAGCCTCGAGAAGAACGAGTCGCTGCCGGCATTGCTGCGGCGCCTGACCGGCGACAAGGAACTCGACGTGAGCGAAGAAGATTACGGCGTTAGCGCAAAAACAAGGGTCAAGCCACGGGACAGTGGAAAACAGCCGGCGCGGCTCAGCGCAATCTCGCTGCAGGATAACTACGCGTTGACGCTGCTCGGAACCGCGGCCAGCAGCAAATTTTCAGCCAGCGATCGGAAATTCGTCGAAATCAATCAAAGTTTCGTGCGCCTGAACCAGGCGCAGGTCGACGCCATCGAGGCGCCCCGATTGCATATTGTCAGCCGGGATTCGCACAGCTTCGATTCACTGGCCAGGCAAAGTGCGATCGAGTACGACGCGGAGAGTATTCTGCGCCTGCTCAACCGCGCCTTCCCCAGCGGAGATATTCGCAATATCGATAAACTCAAAACAGTGTCCTTCGATGACTAACTTGCGAGCCCTTTTACTAGCCGTGATTGCAACCATGATCCACGGCGCAAGCGCCTCCCAAGAGATGATATCGGCCTGCCAGAGAATCTCGGGCAAACTCGCCAGCGTGAGTTTCGACGAGTGCGCGGAATTAGAATTGAAACCCAGCGGCCACCACTCGGTCGATGGTTTTCCGCTGCTGATCAAGGAGTACCCGCCGCTGGAACCGCGCAAGCCCAAGGGGCGCGTGCTGCTCGTCGGCGGCACCCACGGCGACGAGTTGTCATCCATCAGTATCGTATTCAAATGGATGCATACGCTCGAAAAACATCACTCGGGCCTGTTCCACTGGCGCATCAATCCGTTGATGAATCCGGACGGGGCGCTGCAACCCGTTCACAGCCGCACTAATGCCAACCTGGTCGACCTGAACCGCAACTTCACGACACCCGAAAGCCATCTCGGCGCACCGCTGGCCTACTGGTATAGCAAGGCATACAAGAACGTGCGACGTTACCCGGGCCCCTATCCACTGAGCGAACCTGAAACTACCTGGCTCTACCAGGAGATCAAAAGTTTCAAACCGGACGTCATCATCTCCGTGCACGCCCCCTATTCGCTGGTCGACTACGATGCGCCCAACCGCAGCAACGCACCCAGGCGCATCGGCAACCTGCGCAGGAACCTGATGGGAACTTATCCCGGATCTTTGGGGAATTATGCCGGCATTCATCTCGGCATTCCGGTTATTACACTGGAGCTGCCGCACGCCGGCATCATGCCCACCAAGAAACAGATCAGCTGGTTGTGGACCGACCTGGTGCGCTGGCTCATTCGCAACGTTTGATTTTCGATAAAGCCCCCGCTACAAGCTTTGCACCGCTTGCCGATCGCTCGAACGGGCAGCTAATACTGATACAAATTCGGCAAATCGTCGCGCCAGTCACGCCTCACAGTACCGATATACGAAACTTTTAATAAATTAGTAGCTAAATGAAACTAATTATCTAAGGTATGCGAATCGTTTCGAATCCAGATATCTGGCAGGGGTGTAAATCATGAAAACGATTCTGAAAGGGCTGCTGGCGGCACTCGGATTTGGCGTGACCATCGCCAGTGCCGATTTCCTGGGTGATACCGACGATACCTACGTCGGATTTCAAATGACTACCGCGCTGGGGGTCAAATCTACCGGGCTATTCTCGACTCGCAGTCAATACAGCTACCTTTTGTTCAGGCAGCAGGACGGCGTCAAGGACGGCGTCGCGGTCATGCAGGACGCTGCCGGCAATCACAGCCTGAACTATCTGCGGCCGTCCGCCAGCCTCGATATTAGCCAGGACAGGCTCCTGGAGCACGCCGTGCCCGTTATGAGACTCGGGACTACCGATAGCACCAGCTCCAGTAGTTCGAGAAGCGTTGCCGGGGTCGGGTTAGCCGCATTTCTGGTCTTCGCCCTGGTCGCTAAAAACGATCTCGAAAAGAAATGGAAGCCGGCAGACCCGGATTGAGAATACCGGTTGTTGGGGGTTCAACCAATCGACCGGTTACCGGAGCCTGCCCGCTGTAGAACCCGAACCTGTCCCTGGTTCATCTACCGCATAAATCGATAGTAATCGGACGCCCGCCTGCCATGCAGGGCCGGCATTCTCCCGGGTATATTGATTTGTATCAACTTGACGGTGGTACGGATATGGCACTGTCGGTCGCCAAGTAATCAATAAAAACGAGTGTTCCTGGTTTTCTCTGTCGTCGCAACACGGCGAGCGAAACGGGAATGCAATCACGAACAGGATGTGCGACGCGCATGTTTCAGGTACGCATACACGGGCGCGGCGGTCAGGGAGTGGTGACGGCCGCCGAAATGCTGTCGATTGCAGCCTTCGATGAGGGCAAGCATGCACAAGCTATTCCGAGCTTTGGATCAGAGCGTATGGGCGCGCCGGTGGTGGCTTACGTGCGTATCGACGACGATCCGATAGAGCTCACGGAACCGGTGCTGCGTCCCGACCTGCTAATCGTTCAGGATCCAACCCTGTTCCATGCGGTCGACGTCTTCAGCGGACTCGCCGATGATGGATTTTTACTCATCAACACCGCGCGCGAATTGCCCGAACTACACATCAACGAGGCACTGGCACGACTGCCGGAGCAACACGTTTACACGGTCGCCGCAACCGAGCTCGCGCTGCGTCATCTCGGACGGGCGACACCGAATACGGCTCTCCTGGGGGCTTTTACGGCGCTGTCGGGGATGCTGCAGCTGGAGTCGGTCATCAAGGCGATCCATGACAAGTTTTCGGGCGATGTCGCGACGAGTAACGCCACCGTGGCGCAGGCAGCGCACGATGCCGCGCACGCGGCCTGAGCCGGGAGGAGACAGATGCTACAACAGATCGAGGGTTCGGCAGCCGTGGCACAGGCCGTGGCGACCTGCCGCCCCGAGGTAATCGCCGCCTACCCGATTACGCCGCAGACGCATATCGTGGAGGGTCTCGGCGACATGGTCAAACGCGGCCTGGTGGGCAACTGCCAGTTTCTGAACGTCGAATCCGAGTTCGGCGCCATGAGTGTCTGCATCGGTTCCTCCGCAACCGGCGCGCGTACTTACACGGCAACCTCGAGCCAGGGCATGCTGTTCATGATGGAAGCGGTCTACAACGCTTC
>JAASSH010000259.1 GCA_021767985.1 Gammaproteobacteria bacterium
ATTGCGGCAGTTGGTGTTGCAGACGCTCGAGCAGGTAGTGATTGCGTGTACCGCCCCCGCAAACAAAGCAATTTGCGGGCGTAGCGGGCAGTTCGAATATCGCGGTGGCGATGGTTGTAGCGGTTAGTTCCACCAGTGTCGTCTGTATGTCCCGCGCGTCGTAATCCTGGTTTAAAAATCCATGCAGCCAATCAGGGCTGAAGTGTTCGGTGCCCGTCGATTTCGGGATTGCTTCCCGGAAGTAGTTCTCTCCAGCAATCATCGCCTGCAACAGGCTATCGATAACTTTGCCTCCGCGCGCCCAGCTTCCGGCATCGTCAAAGCGGGTCGCCTGATGTTTTTCGTTCCAGTAGTCGAGCAGGGTATTACCCGGGCCGGTATCGAAACCAAGAACCTGCGACTCCCGGTTAGCCGGGAGCAGGGTAATATTGGCGATGCCGCCGATATTGATGACGACGCGGTCCTCGGCCGGCGAGTGCAACAGGAACCGATGATAAGCGGGCGCGAGCGGCGCTGCCTGGCCACCCAGAGCAATATCCTTGCGCCTGAAATCGGCCACCGTGGTGATGCCGCAGCGCACCGCCAGGCGGTTGGGGTCTCCAATCTGAACCGTGTATGCCGGTGACGTACCTGGGCTGTGGCGAATCGTCTGCCCGTGGCAGCCCACTGCGGCGATGTCCCCCCGCTCGAGCGCCGCCGCGGCAAGCGCATCGTTGACCGTGCTGGCGTAGAGCTCACCCAGCTCCGCGTCGAGGCGATAGAGGTCATCCAGCGAAGTTGATTGCGATTGGCACAGGGCCTGCAGCGCCCGACGTGTCGAAACCGGGTAAGGGGTTGTCTGGCAGTGCAGGACCCGCGGTGGGAACTCGTTAAAATCGACTATCGCGACGTCGACCCCGTCGAGGCTGGTGCCCGACATCAGGCCGATGTATATCTCCTCGTTTCGCGAGTTCACTGCGAGTTATCGGCCAATGTGCGATCCATCAGGCGCAGCATCGACAGATAATCCTGGGTGTTTTCCTCGAAGTGGGAGAGATAGGCGGGGTTAACCGGCTTGGCTTCCGGCAGTTTTACCGTCAGCGGGTTGCGGTGCACGCCGTTGACGCGAAACTCGTAGTGCAGATGGGGACCCGTGGCCAGTCCCGAGCTGCCTACGTAACCGATGATCTGGCCCTGTTTGACTTTCTTGCCGCTACGCACGCCACGCGCATAACGATGCAGATGACCATAAGCCGTGGTATAGCGGCCGCCGTGACGAATCACGATCAGACGGCCGTAGCCGCCCTTGGTTCCGGCATGGATCACCTTGCCATCACCCGAGGCACGCACCGGCGTTCCGCGCCGGGCGGCATAGTCGACGCCCTTGTGCGAACGCCACTTCGATAGTACCGGATGCCAGCGTTTGTTACTAAAACGCGAACTAATCCTGGAGAACTCGACCGGGCTGCGCAGGAAGGCCTTACGCATGCTCTTGCCATCGGGCGTGAAATAGTCGCTATCGCCCTTGGGGTCGGTATAGTAGACCGCGCGGTAGGTCTTGCCGTTGTTGATGAATTCAGCCGACAGGATGCGGCCATTGCGAATCTTGACGTCGTCCTTGTAGAGCTCTTCGTAAACGATACCGAAGCGATCGCCCTTGCGAATATCGAGGGAGAAATCGACGTCCCAGCCGAAAATAGCAACCAGGTCCATGATCACGTCCTCGGGAATATCGGCGTTTGCCGCGGCTTCGAACAGCGAGCTCTCGATCGTTCCCTCGCGATAAACCGGGTAGGCATCGAGTTGATAATTGATGATCTGGCTGCTGAAAGACTGATCTTCCGAGCGCTGTATCAGCAGGGTACTGGTGATGTCGGGAATGTATTTCATTTTCCGCAGCTGGCGCTCGTCGTCCAGCATCAACCGTATTTCCTGCCCCGGCTTGATATATCGCAGTCGTTTGGTTTGTTCATTGAGCCTGGCGATTTTATGCGTGGTGGTCGACGGTATGCCTTTTTTGGCAAATATCGACGCCAGCGTATCACCCGATTTAATGGTTACGCTTTCCCATAATTCGTCCTCGGGTTCGCTCACGGTCTCGGCGATTTCCTGCTGCAGGGGCGTTGTCGGAGCGGGCAGTGGCAACGAGTAGTGTAATCGCGCCGACTTCGGCGTAGAATTCGCGGCTTTGGCCGAGGGTTGCCAGTTGGATACACTAAAGCCGAGAAGCATGACGGCGGTTGCGACCAGCGCCAGTTTAATCGAGAGTCCGGGATGAAAAGCCGGGGCTGGGGACGAGCCGGTTCTAGACGTTTTCAGACGAGCGCGGTCGGATTTGAAGTCAAGATCTTGAAAACTCATTAGAAATTACGTCTAAGTTATTGGTTGAATTGAGATAATAAGCCCAAGATATTATCTCCAGACAGGTATATAGCATGATTTCCGAAAAAGATGCAATGCAGCAGATAAAAAGAGGATGCGATGAAATCCTGCTCGAAGCTGAATTGCTAGAAAAAATAAAGCAGGCCAGGCCCCTGAAAATAAAGGCAGGCTTCGATCCGACGGCGCCCGACCTGCATCTTGGGCACACGGTTCTGATCAACAAGATGCGCCAATTTCAGGAACTCGGGCATCATATTATGTTCCTGATCGGTGACTTTACCGGCATGATTGGCGATCCCAGCGGAAAGTCGGCTACCCGGCCGCCGTTGTCGCCCGAGCAGATTCAGCAGAACGCGCAAACCTACCAGGAACAGGTTTTCAAGATTCTCGACCCGGATACGACGGAGATTTGCTTCAATTCTGCCTGGCATGGCCGCAAGACCGCGGCCGACATGATTCGGCTGGCCTCGCGGCACACCGTGGCGCGCATGCTGGAACGCGATGATTTCGCCAGGCGCTACAAAAATAACCAGCCGATTTCGATCCATGAGTTCCTTTATCCGCTGGTGCAGGGCTGGGATTCGGTAGAAATGCAGGCCGACGTGGAGCTCGGCGGCACTGATCAGAAGTTTAACCTGCTGGTGGGCCGGGAGCTGATGAAGGCGGAAGGCATGGAGCCGCAGGTGATCCTGACGATGCCGATCCTCGAAGGACTGGACGGCGTGCAGAAAATGTCAAAGTCGCTGGATAACTATATTGGCATCGAGGATGCGCCCAACGACATGTTTGGCAAGTTGATGTCGGTTAGCGATGATTTGATGTGGCGGTATTTCGAGCTTTTGAGCTTCCGGCCGATGCAGGAAATAAACCAGTTTCAGCACGACGTCAGGGCGGGTGCGAATCCCCGGGATATCAAGTTTCTGCTGGCCGAGGAAATCATCACCCGATTCCACGATGCCGCGGCAGCCGAATCGGCCAAGCAGGATTTCATTACGCGTTTTGCCAGGGGAGCCCTGCCTGATGACATTCCGGAAACCACGCTGAACCTCGAGCAGGATACGATTAGCGTCGCGGCCCTGCTGAAGCAGGCGGGGCTTACCGCCAGCACCTCGGAAAGTTTCCGCATGATTCAGCAGGGAGCGGTCAAGCTAGATGGGGAAAAAGTGTCCGATCGAGGCCTGGTGCTGGAGCGCGGTTCGGTGGTCGTGGCCCAGGTCGGCAAGCGAAAATTTGCCCGAATTACACTGGCCTGATAAAAATTTCAAATAGCGCTTGACGCCGTATTAATACAGCCTATAATGCGCGCCTCGTTGGGCCGAACCTGCTTGCCTTAGAGGCGCTGATTCGGTTCCGTAAAGTGCTTTATCAGGCCCCTGCGAACCCCGCAGCAAACGACTATGCGACGTTTGATAAAATAAATGTTGCACAAGGCGTTGACGCCGTGTCAAAAGGGTCTATAATGCGCGCCTCGCTTTTAAAAACGTCCGAATTTCGAACGATCTTCGGCGCTGCGAGGTGGGCCCCTGAAAGGCCCGTTTTTGCTGGGCGTTCCCCGGCAAACAGATCTTTAACAATTGATTAGGTAATTTGTGTGGGCACTCATGTCAATGATGATCTCGTATCATTACGATTTGAGTGACCAAAACTTTAACTTACGTTAATAGTCAAGGTTACTCTCTTCAAAAAAGTTACACGGAGCTATCCGTAAATAGTTTTAAACTGAAGAGTTTGATCCTGGCTCAGATTGAACGCTGGCGGCATGCTTAACACATGCAAGTCGAACGGTAACAGGCGAAGCTTGCTTCGCGCTGACGAGTGGCGGACGGGTGAGTAACGCGTGGGAATTTACCTTGTAGTGGGGGATAGCCCGGAGAAATCCGGATTAATACCGCATAATCTCTACGGAGCAAAGTGGGGGCTCTTCGGACCTCACGCTATTAGATAAGCCCGCGTTGGATTAGCTTGTTGGTGGGGTAATGGCCTACCAAGGCGACGATCCATAGCTGGTTTGAGAGGATGATCAGCCACACTGGGACTGAGACACGGCCCAGACTCCTACGGGAGGCAGCAGTGGGGAATATTGGACAATGGGCGCAAGCC
>JAASSH010000260.1 GCA_021767985.1 Gammaproteobacteria bacterium
GCGCTGCTTTAGATCCAGCGTTTCGAGCAAATCGAAAAGCCCGGCCATCGACGTTTCCGCGGCGCTAACCTGGCGCAGATACTCGAGCGTGCGCGGAATATCCTTGAGATAACCGGTTTTACCGTCACGAATCTTGAGGCGTGAAAAGATTCCGATCGCCTTGAGGTGACGCTGCATCCCCATCAGGTTGAACCAGCGCATGAACTCCGTGGCCTCGACATCGACCAGCCGGTTGCGCCGCGCGGTTTCATAGTAATCCAGGGCCAGTTGCTCGACCCGCGGCGGCGGCCAGGCGATATAGCAGTCGCGCAACAGCGAAACCAGGTCATAGGTAACCGGCCCGTTCATCGCGTCCTGGAAATCGAGAATCCCCGGATTATCCTGCTCCAGCCGCATCAGGTTGCGCGAATGGTAATCCCGGTGGACGAACACGCGCGGCTGTGCCAGCGCGTTTTCAACCAGCCGCTGCTTGATCGATTGCCAGGCTGCTTCCTGCTCGGAGCCGAGCGAGATACCCATCAGCTTGCCGAGGAACCAGTCGTGAAACAAATCCATTTCCCGCTGCAGCAACGCGTTATCGTAGGGCGGCAAATCGTCAGCATCGATACGGGTTTGCATCAGCTGCAGGGCGGAGAGCGCGTCCCGGTACATCGCAGCCTCGGTTTCGGGGCCGAGTTGAGAAAGATAATCGCTGCTGCCGAAGTCAGTCAGGATCAGGAATCCCTGTTCCAGATTGCGCGCGATAATCTCGGGCGCGCTCAGGCCGGCCGCGCGCAGCTTGTCGGCGACCAGGATAAACTGGTCACAAGGCTCTTTATCCGGCGGCGCATCCATGACGATCAGGGAGCGTCCCTCGGTTTGTAAGCGCAGATAAGAACGGAAACTGGCGTCTTCCGAGGCCGGGCTCAGCTGATAATCGCGGTAACCCTGCTGATCCAGCCATTGCTTCAATAATGTCGATCTTGCGCTCATTTGGCGGTTACGGCTGCGATCCTGTTAAAAGGCCGGTATTATCGGGTTTTTAAACAGTGAAACGCAATAGAACTAATGAGTGCAATCGATGAGCTGCTGCAGGTCATGAAGGACTTACGCCACCCCGAAGACGGCTGTCCCTGGGATATCCGCCAGACCAGCGCGTCGATCGCTCCCTATACGCTCGACGAAACCCATGAACTGCTCGACGCAATCGAGCGCGACGACACCGAGAACCTGAGGGAAGAACTGGGCGATTTACTGTTCAACATCGTGTTTCATGCACGCATCGCCGAGGAAAAGGGCCAGTTCGACTTCGATGACGTCGCCCGGGGCATCACCGACAAGATGCTGCGCCGGCACCCGCACGTGTTCGGTGAGGAACGCGACCGGGAGTTCAGCGACGAAACCCTGTCAGAGCAGTGGCAGGCGCTGAAACAGCAGGAAAAACAGGGCCGCGAGCCGTCCTCGCTGGGCAGTGACTCGGCTTCTAATTCGGCGATGTACCGCGCCCGCCAGATCCAGCAGGAAGCGGCCCGCTTCGGCTTCGACTGGCCCGACATCAGGCCCGTGTTCGACAAGCTCGAAGAAGAGCTGGCAGAGCTCAAGCACGCATTCGATACCGGCGACAAGGACGCCATCGGCGACGAACTCGGCGACCTGATATTCGTTTGCGTCAATCTCGCGCGCCACGCGGGTGTTAACGCCGAAATGGCGCTGCGCGGCACTAACCGCAAGTTCCTGCGCCGCTTTGCCTACGTACAACAGCAAATGGCCGACGCCGGTATCGAAATGGACCAGAAACAGCTCGAGCAGATGGAAAGCTTCTGGCAGGATTCCAAGCATCGGGTCGGATAACAAAAGTGACAAGAAGCAGACTAAACACTGAACAACGCATTCTCGACGCGGTCGGCAGGCTGTTGCTCGAAAAGGGTTATCCGGAGGTCGGCATTAACGCGATCGCGCGCCAGGCCGGTTGCGACAAGGTATTGATTTACCGGTACTTTGGCGGCTTCGACGAACTATTGCTGGCGTTTGCCGAAACCACGACCCTGTGGTGGGAGGTGGACGAGATCATCACCGAGTCGGCCACCGATTGCGCCGCGATCCCGCTGCACGCATACCTGCAAACCCTGCTCGACCGCTACGTCGCGGCCCTCGAAGCACGCCCGCTGGCGCTCGAAATCATGGCCTGGGAAATGTCCGAGCAAAACAACCTCACCAGCGCGCTAGCACGCACCCGCAGCGAGCGCGGCATGGAACTGGTGAAGCGGATTCGCAGCTACTACCATCAGCCGAATATCGATATCGGTGGCATCCTCGGCGTCTTCGGCGCCGCCATCAACTACCTGGTGATTCGCACCCGCAAGCAGTCCCAGCAGTACAAAACCGAGGAGTGGTGGCGCCTGCAGCAAACCATCGGCAAACTGCTGCAAGCCTATGCCGACTGAGGTCCTGCGTCTCGAAAACGTCGATTGCGGACCGCTGATCGAGCTGCTGGCGCGCTTCGGCCTGACGCTGAGTCAATGCCCCGCCGGCGCACCGATTCCCGGCAGCTACTGGGGCGACGACGAAGCCGGCCTGCGGACGAACCTGCTGTACGCGCGCCCCGACAGCCCGCTGCACTCGATCCTGCATGAAGCCGCCCATTTCATTTGCATGGACCCCGCCCGGAGGGATTGCCTGGATACCGATGCCGGCAGCGACGATGCCGAGGAAAACGCGGTTTGCTACCTGCAAATACTACTCGCCGACGAACTGCCCTGCTTCGGCCGCGAACGCATGCTGGCCGACATGGATGCCTGGGGCTACAGTTTCCGCCTCGGTTCCAGCCAGGCCTGGTTCGAACAGGATGCCGAAGACGCCCTTGCCTGGCTGTTCCACCATGGGCTGATCGACCGACGCCAACGACCGCTGTATCGCCTGCGCGCCTAGCCGACACCCTCAAAAGTACTGCAATTTAATGCGATATTCAGGCTAAAGATTTAAGCCTGGCGACCGATACTACCCATACGAGCATACCTGTAGTTTTGCTCCGGATTGAATTTACTCTTTGGCACGATAGCAAGCAGGAGCAACAGGGTGGACATCGCAACACTTGTCGGATTCTTACTGGCATACGTCATCATCGCTGCGGCAATAAGCCTCGGCGGCCCGTTCGTAATATTTGTCAACGCTCCCTCGCTGCTGGTAGTCGTCGGCGGTACCTTCGCGGTCACGCTGATGCGAATTACGCTCGGCAACTTTCTCGGTTCGTTCAAAATTGCGCTGAAAGGCTTTTTCTACAAGCTCGACGCGCCGCAAAGCCTGATCGAGGAGTCGGTCGAACTGGCGAACGTCGCGCGCAAGGAAGGCATACTGGCCCTGGAAGGGCGTGAAATCAGCAACGGCTTCCTGGAGCGCGGTATCAGCCTGTGTATCGACGGACATGCCCCGGAAGTCGTCAAGAACCTGCTGGCCAAGGATATCAACATGTCGATCGAACGTCATACCATCGGCGCCGACATGTTCAAGGCGATGGCGGTCTATGCCCCGGCAATGGGGATGATCGGTACCCTGATCGGCCTGGTGCAAATGCTGTCGAACATGTCGGATCCCGCGGCCATCGGTCCGGCGATGGCGGTTGCCCTGCTGACCACGCTCTACGGGGCAATTATCGCCAACGCTTTCGCCTCGCCGCTGGCGGAAAAGCTGATCCTGATCAGCGGTTACGAAAAACTGAACAAGGACCTGATCCTGGAATCGATCAACGGCATCCAGGAAGGCACCAACCCGCGGGTGTTGAAGCAGCTACTCAACGCCTACCTGCCGGAAGGTAAGCGCCAGGAAGAAGAGTAAGGGCGCGCGATGAGCGAGGAATGCGATTGCCCACCGTGCGAGAAAGGCCTACCCCCCTGGCTTGCCACCTTCGCCGACATGATGGCACTGTTGATGTGCTTTTTCGTATTGCTGCTTTCGTTCGCGGAAATGGATGTGCTCAAGTACAAGCAGGTCGCGGGCGCGCTCAAACTCGCCTTCGGCGTACAGCGTATCGTCAAGGCTACGGAAATACCGAAAGGCACCAGCGTCATCGCCAAGCAGTATAGTCCCGGCAAACCCACCGAAGTGACGCCGCTCGAAATCATGCGCGAGCAGACCACCGACGATACCAAGACCAACCTCGACTATTCCGATTCGAAATCGAAAAACGACGGCGGCATCGGTGAAGCCGAGGCCGAGGCCATCGCGCAGCAGAAAGCGCAGCGGGAAGCGCAGGCAGAAGCCGAAGAACTGCAGGACGAACTATCCGAGGCCATCAGTGACGGATTGCTCGAGGTCGAGGCTTATAACGACCGCGTACTGATCAGAATCCGCGAACGCGGCTCCTTCGGCTCGGGACTCGCCGAACTGAAACAGGAATTCCTGCCCATTTTGAAGATGATCGCCGAGGTACTCAATCAGCGTGACGGGCATTTCGTGATCTCGGGTCACACCGACGATATCC
>JAASSH010000261.1 GCA_021767985.1 Gammaproteobacteria bacterium
ATAGATAAAGCTGTCGGCCTCGGCCAGCTCGGTGCCGATGGCGAGCACGACGTCGGCCTTTGCGAGATACTGCTGAATCGCCGGGCTGATAATGCCGCCGCCGAGGCTCAGCGGGTTGCGGTCGGAGACCACGCCCTTGCCGGCGTTGGACGCGATGACACCGGCGTTGAGGCGCTCGGCCAGTGCGGTAACCCCGGCCGATGCCAGCTGAGCGCCGCCGCCCACGACCATGACCGTGCGTTTCGCCTTCGCCAGCAGGTTGGCCGCGGCGTTGATTTCGTACAGCGCGGGCGTGGGCAGTTTACCCGTCGCCTGCGCCTGCCAGTCTTCGGTTACCGGCATTTCCATGACGTCGAGCGGAATCGCGATGTGCACCGGGCGCGGGCGTTGCGAGCGAAAGATGTCGAAGGCCTGCGCGAACAGTCCGGGCAGTTCGACCGGGTCGAGCACCATTTCGCTGAAGGCGGTGATCGGCCGCGTGATTGCACACAGGTCGGTGGTTTCGTGCAGGCGTCCCCAGCCGCGGCCGAGTGACGGGCTGTCGTTGGCGCTCGAAATCACCAGCATCGGGATCGAGTCGGCGTAGGCCTGTCCGATGCCGGTGCTGGCGTTGGTCACGCCGGGGCCGGTAATCAGCGTGCACACGCCGGGTTCGCCGGTGACGCGGGCGTAGCCGTCCGCCATGAAGCTCGCGCCCTGTTCATTGCGCGGCGTGACGGCACGCAGCTTGCTGTTCCCGATGCCGCGGTATAGCTCGAGTGTATGTTCCCCCGGAATGCCGAACACGGTGGTGACGCCATAGGCTTCGAGCAACTGTATCAGGGCTTCGCCGCAGGTCCTGCTCATCGGTATTTTCCCACCATCGTCGGATTCGAATGCCGATGCTACGTTTAGTCATGGAGGCTCGTCAATCGGCATTATCGCGTCTAGAATGCCTCCCATGTCCGTCCAAACCGAAAAATTGCTGCAGCAGCTGGAGGCCATCGTCGGCGAAGCCGGTATCCTGACCGGAGCCGCGCTCGCCGGGCGCAGTGCCGGCATCTGGTCCGGCTCGGCGCTTGAGGCGCTGGCGCTGGTGCGGCCGCGCTCTACCGACGAAGTGTCGCGGGTGATGCGCGCCTGCCACGCGGCGGGGCAGGTAGTGGTGCCGGCAGGCGGCATGACCGGGCTGGCCGGCGGGCATTGGTCGACCGCCACGGATATCCTGCTGTCCACCGAACGCATGAACCGGATCGAAACGATGGATGCGCGTGCGCGCACGATGGTAGTGGAGGCCGGCGTGATCCTGCAAAGCGTGCACGAGCGGGCGGCCGAGGATGGTCTCATGTTCGCGCTCGACCTGGGCGCACGCGCGTCCTGCACCATCGGCGGTAACATCGCGACCAACGCCGGCGGCGTGCGCGTGCTGCGCTACGGCATGATGCGCGACCAGGTGCTGGGCCTCGAGGCAGTACTCGCCGACGGCACCGTGGTCTCGTCGATGTTCGACGTGCTGAAGAACAATACCGGTTACGACCTGCGACAAATGTTTCTCGGCTCGGAAGGCACGCTCGGGATCGTCACGCGCGCCGTGTTGCGCCTGCACGAGGCACCGCTCGCAACCGAAACCGCGCTGCTGGCGGTGCCGACCTGGGACCAGGTCATGGAACTGCTGCGATACTTCGACGCCGCCCTGCCCGGCGCGCTGGCCGCCTTCGAAGTGCTGTGGCGCGACTTTTACCGGCTCAACACCGGGCCCTGCTCGAGCGTCGATCCGCCGCTCGATGGCGATACGCCGTACTACATTCTGATGGACGTATTCATTGCCGATATCGATGAGGGGCGGGCCAGGCTCGAATCATTGCTGACCACTTGCCTGGAACAGGGCGAGATTGTCGACGGCTCACTTGCCGCTTCCGAGGCCGAGCGGGCCCGCTTATGGCAGATTCGCGAAAACTTCGAACCGGAGCAGAAAAAGTTCGACCTGATTTATGGTTACGACGTCAGCCTGCCGCTGGAGTCGATGGCGGATTACGTCGAATCGGTGCGCTCCGAACTGACCGCGCGCTTTGCCGACGCGGAGTTGTTTGCCTACGGCCATATCGGCGACGGCAACCTGCATTTTTCGATTTACCCGGGCCGGGCGCGCGATCGCGACGCGGTCGACGAAATGGTTTATTTCCCGCTGCGGGCGCTGCACGGGTCGGTGTCGGCCGAGCACGGCATCGGCCTCGAGAAAAAAGCTTACCTCGAGTACACCCGCAGCGCTGCGGAGATCGAACTCATGCGCAAGACCAAGCGCATGATGGATCCCGGCAATATCCTGAATCCGGGAAAGCTGTTCGATCTTTAGGTGCTCCTCCCCGAGTTTTTACTCTGACCCGGAATTTATCTTGATAGTGCCGGCGTCCCGGGGGCTTGAAGCAGGGAAACGATCGCCAGGCCGACGACGACTACCAGCGCCAGCGCCATCGCGCTATTGATCAGGAAATGGGTGCGCGGGCTCAGGTCGAGCTGGTTGACGAGGTTGCCCGCGGCCAGCCACAGCAGGTGGATGGGGATCCAGATCAGGTTGATTACGAGAAACTTGAGCAGCGTCTCCGCGACCAGCGACTCGGGAACCAGCACGAAGCCGGTGAACCAGGTCATGTTGACCGCATAGGCCTTGGGATTGATGATCTGCAAAATCAGCGCGTCGCGTATTCCCGGGATTTCTTCGGCATGGATGAAGGCGATCTTTTTGCCGGCGAAGGCGATGCGAGCCGCGATGTAGAGCAGGTACAGGGCCGACAGCACCAGCAGGGTGTTACGCGCCCAGGTGGTCGCCAGGATGATTGCCGCGAGGCCGGAAACGACGATCAGCGCCACCAGGTTGGTGCCGATGCACAGCCCGAACACGTAGCGCAAACCCGCTTTAAAGCCGAACGCGGCGCCGACCCCGGCGGTCGACAGCACACCTGGCCCGGGGGTGATCAACAGCAGTAGCACGGCGAGGCTGAAAGCAATCATGGCTGCCGAGTGTAACCCAACCATGCCTGAAGGTGATGTCGAATTGCGTTCGTGCGCCGTTTGCCGATGAGGACCCGGCAGGCCACCGCTGCCCGCCTGCATCAATGCAGGATATAATCCCGGGCTGTGAAACTATTCAGAAACGGCGCATGAGATTCGATTCGGCGATCAGGCCATCGCTCGCTCTCGGCTTTTTGTTGTCCTCCGTGGTCGCCGGGGCGGGCGAATGGCAACCGCGCCACCTGCTCGAGTTTACCGCCGACTCCTGCCAGGCATGGGAAACGACCAGTGCTCCGGCAGCGGGTTATGCCGAAGCGCCGGCCAGCCAGTCGGAAATCATGTTTCGTGGTGCGCAGATCGGCACCCGTTTCCACCTGCAGTTGGACGAGGCTTACCGGGTCGAGCTCGACGTTCTCGATCGTAGCGGCCGGCCGACACGCTTTGTCGGCTCGCTTTACAACAGCTTTGGCGATCCGCTGGTGCTGGTAGCGCTGGACTCGGATTGCGAGCTGCAGGTTGCGCGCCGGCTCCGCTACAGCGAGAAGGGTCAGGCGATCAACATCGAGTCGCTCGATGCAGCGCTGTGGCCACAGGGCGAGCCCGACTGGCTCAATCCACCGCTGCAATTCATCGAGCGCGCCGACGACAAAGCAGTGAAGCATCCCGGAGATGCGCCTCCGCTGCGCGTCGGTATGATCGACTCGGGTGTCAATTACCTGTTACCGGAGATCAACCGCCGCCTGGCCCGGGATGAAAGTAATCGTCTCATCGGGTTCGACTTCTGGGAAATGGATGACTTGCCGTTCGACGCGCACCCGGTCGACTCCGGCTTCTTCGTGCAGCGCCACGGTACCCGCACCGCGTCGCTGCTGTTGCGCGAGGCGCCCGCTATCGAGCTCGTGCCCTATCGCTATCCACGGCCCGACATGTCGCGCATGCAGGCGCTGGTCGAACACGCGGCCAGCAACCAGGTCAGTATCGTCGGCATGCCGCTCGGCAGCAACCGGCAGGAAGACTGGGCCGACTTCGCGCGCGCAGCGCGCGCCCATCCCCACATGCTGTTCATCGTTTCGGCGGGCAACGACGGGCGCGATATCGACGAGCGCCCGGTTTACCCGGCCGCGCTCGATCTCGATAATATCCTGGTGGTGACTTCAGCGGACGATTTCGTACGGCCGGCCGTGCGCACCAACTGGGGCCGGATTTCGGTCGATTACCTGGTGCCGGCGGAGCGCCTCGCAGCCATCGATTATTCCGGCAAGCCGACCCGGGTTTCGGGGTCGAGTTACGCGGTGGCGCGCGTCACCGCGCTCGCCGCCAGGCTCAAGATGGCGCACCGCGATCTGCGCGCGGCCGATATCGTTGCCGAATTACGCAGGCGCTATGGCGATCCAGGCAGTGGCGTGCTCGACTGGGTCAGCAGTGGGTACATCGCGGATCCGCTCGCCGCGGCACCGATA
>JAASSH010000262.1 GCA_021767985.1 Gammaproteobacteria bacterium
CAAAACCGAGTATCCGTTGCTGCTGCTGGCGACAGCGGTGATGACCTGGGCCCTGTTCGATCTCAGGCTTGACCTGGTCGACGGATTCGCCCTGCTCGGACTGCTCGGACTCAGCCTTTACCACCTGGTTCGAGAGCACCGAATGCATCCGGCGGTCTACGCCAGGGAAGAGCACGAAAACGAGGAAATGGTGCACGAAATGAGCCTGCCGTTCGCGGTCGGCTGGTCGATCCTGGGCCTGGTGCTGTTGGTGGCGAGCTCCAGGCTGCTGGTCTGGGGTGCGTCCAATTTTGCGCTCGAACTCGGTATCAGCGAATTGATCGTCGGGCTGACAATCGTGGCCCTCGGCACCAGCCTGCCCGAACTCGCGGCGTCGGTCGCGAGCCTGAAAAAAGGCAAGCCCGATCTCGCGGTGGGTAACGTGATCGGTTCGAACCTGTTCAATTCGCTCGCGGTTATCGGGCTGCCGGCAATGTTTACCACCTTCAGTATCGACCCCTCGGCGCTCACCCGCGATTTACCGATTGTTATCCTGTTGACGCTGGCGCTCATCTTAATGGCGCGTTTTCCCGGCGCCCTGCCGCGCCATCTGACCCGGGTCAAGGGGATCTTCCTGTTTTCGGCTTTTGTTATTTACCAGCTATATTTGTATTATGAGGTCGCCGTGGGATAGCCCGCCTGTATCGAGCTAGTTATGACAAAACACGCATATATCGAGCTAGGCCTCGCCGTCCTGCAAACCGAAGCCGAGGCCATATCCGCACTCAGCGCCCGGCTGGATCAAAAGTTTTACGATGCCTGTGACCTGATCCTGAAATGCGAGGGCCGGATCGTCGTTACCGGCATGGGCAAGTCCGGTCATATCGGCAACAAGATTGCGGCCACGCTGGCCAGCACCGGAACCCCCGCCTTCTTCATGCATTCAGGCGAAGCCAGCCATGGCGACCTGGGGATGATTACCGAGCAGGATCTGGTGATCGCGCTGTCCAATTCGGGCGAAACCAGCGAGATCACGCTATTACTGCCGCTGCTGAAACGCCTCGGCATTCCGCTGATCGCACTCACCGGTAACCCGGGATCCACGCTGGCGCGCAGCGCGGATATTCACCTCGATGTCAGCGTCAGCAAGGAAGCCTGCCCGCTCGGGCTGGCGCCCACTTCGAGCACGACCGCAACCCTGGCCATGGGTGACGCCCTGGCGGTGGCGGTACTCGAAGCGCGCGGATTCACCGAGCAGGATTTCGCGCTGTCTCATCCCGGCGGCAATCTCGGTCGGCGCCTGCTGTTGCGGGTCAGCGACATCATGCATACCGGCAGCGCGATCCCGCTGGTCTCGTCCGCCAGCACGCTGAAAGACACCCTGCTCGAAATGACCGCCAAGGGCCTGGGCATGGCGGGTGTGGTCGATGCCGAAAGTAACAGGCTGGCCGGCATTTATACCGACGGCGATCTGCGGCGAACCTTCGAAAAGATGCCGGATTTCGAAACCGCGATGGTGGTGGAATTCATGACCGCGAACTGCGTTACCATCGAAGCCGGCCGTATCGCCAGCGAGGCCCTCAAGCTAATGCATGACAGGAAAATAAATGCCCTGATGGTGGTCGATGCCGAAGGTCACGTTCAGGGGGCGTTAAACATGCATGACTTATTAAGGGCGGGTGTTGTTTAGGAAAATTGATGAGCTTTAGTGCCCACGAAAAAGCGAAACTGGTTCGTCTCCTCATCGTCGACATCGACGGCGTGCTGACGGACGGTGGCCTGCAGTTCGATAACCGCGGCGAGGAGTACAAGACTTTCAACTCGCTCGATGGCCACGGTATCCGCATGCTGCTCGACAGCGGGATCGAGGTCGCCGTGATTACCGGCCGCCAGTCGAAGATCGTCAACCACCGCATGGGCGATCTTGGCGTCAAACATATTTACCAGGGAAATCGCGACAAGCTGCCGGCCTTCGAGAAACTGTTACTCGATACCGGCAACGAGGCCTCGCAAACGGCCTATGTCGGTGACGATCTGCCAGACTTACCAATCATGCAGCGCGCGGGTTTTGCGATTGCGGTACAAAATGCCCATGGTTTCGTCAAGCAACATTGCGACTGGGTGACAACCGCCTGCGGCGGTCACGGTGCGGTTCGCGAGGTTACCGATTTTATCCTGCACGCCCAGGGCTTGCTCGAAGACCAGCAGAACGGCTACCTGGAATGAAATCGCGCATCCTGATATTTGTCCTGGTTCTTGGCATCGTCGCGATCGCGATAGGCTGGGTATACGAGTCGCGCCTGGCGCCACGGGAGAAAACCGCGGAGCTGCAGATTCCGGATAACATCGACTACTTTCTAACCAACCTGAACTATCGCGCGGTCAATGATTCCGGTGAGCTGGATTACGAGTTCAGTAGTCCCCGGCTGGAGCATCATACGCTCGATGACATCAGCCTGATCGAAACGCCCTTACTCAATATTTACCGGGCTGCCGACCGGTGGCGGGTAAACGCGCAGCGGGGAGAACTGCAGCCGCGAGAAAACCTGCTGTGGCTGCACCAGCAGGTGGTGATGCAAAAACTCGGAGCCGACCCGTTCGAACTCCAGGCCGAAAGTATTCGCTTCGAACCGGACAAGGATCTGGTCAGCAGCGAAACCAGCGTCCTGATGCGCAGTAAGCAAGCCAGGATAGAAGCCGAGGCCGCGGTGTTCAATCTGGCCACCGGAATTTACCGCCTCAACAAAACCCGGTCAGTGTACTACCGTGACAACAGTTAAACCGACCCTGTTACTACTGGCGCTGCTGACGTCCGCGCCGCTGTGGGCACTCGATGCCGACCGCGAGCAGCCCATTGCGGTGGAAGCCGACAGTCTCGAGGTTCGCGAACAGGAAAATATCAGTATCTACCAGGGTAACGTCAGGCTCAAACAGGGCAGCCTGGAGATCAGCTCCGATCGTCTGGTGATTCATTTTAACGACAATAACGACCTGGTACTGATGGAAATGACGGGCAATCCGGCGCGCCTGCGACAGCTCGACAATGAGCAACAGGAAATGCGCGGTCAGGCAAAACAGATTAACTACCTGGAATCGGAGTCGTTGCTGGAGCTGATCGACGAGGCTCGCTTCACCCATGCCGGGGATATCATCGAAAGTACCCTGATCCGTATCAACACCGAAGACAACAATATTCAGGCCGGCAGTTCCGACGCCGATGAGCGGGTGAAAATGCTGATTCAGCCGCGTCAGAATTCGACAAACACCGAATAGTACTGGATGAGCGAGCGTAATCTACTGGAGGCTACCGACCTCGCGAAATCCTACCACCAGCGCGCCGTCGTCAAATCGGTTTCATTGCAAGTCGGCGGCGGCGAGATCGTCGGTTTACTGGGCCCCAACGGGGCCGGTAAAACCACCTGCTTCTACATGATCGTGGGATTGATCGACAACGATGCCGGCGTCATTCGCCTGAACGACAGGCCCATCAGCCAGCTACCGATGCATCAGCGTGCGAAGCTCGGTATCGGCTATCTGCCGCAGGAAGCCTCGGTATTTCGCCACCTGACCGTGGAGCAGAACATCCTTGCCATTCTGCAGCTGCGACGCGATCTCGATAAAGCCCAGCAGCAGCATCAGCTCGAGCTTTTACTCGAAGAATTCCAGGTTGAACACTTACGCACTACCGAGGGCATTTCGCTGTCCGGCGGCGAGCGCCGACGCGTCGAAATTGCGCGTGCGGTGGCTAACCAGCCGGATTTTATGCTGCTGGACGAGCCGTTTGCTGGCGTCGACCCGATTTCCGTGGTCGATATTCAGTCAATCGTGCGCCAGCTTGCAGAGCGCGGTATCGGCGTATTGATTACCGATCACAATGTGCGCGAGACCCTCGGAATATGCGACCGTGCCTACGTCATGGGTGAAGGGCACATTCTCGCGGAGGGCAAGCCGGCCCAGATCCTGGAAAATAAAATGGTCAGAAAGATTTACTTGGGAGACAATTTTAAGCTATAAATAGAAGCATGGGCGATAATAAAATTACTTATATAAACACCCGCAAGGACACATCCCGCCTATGAAACAAAGCCTGCAACTGCGCATTGGCCAAAGCCTCACGATGACGCCTCAGTTGCAGCAGGCAATCAAGTTGCTGCAACTCTCTTCGCTGGAACTGCAAACCGAAATCCAGCAAACCCTGGAGACCAACCCGCTACTCGAGCAGGACGACAATCTCGGTGAAATTACTGTCATCGAGCCCGAGGTTGGCAAGGATGGCGCCGGCAACGTCGAAGATTTGACCGATTTCAAGGCGCCGGCCAGCACCATTACCGAAAATCGCGCGGAGCAGCAGCTACCGGACGATCTCGAGATCGACGCACGCTGGGATCAAATTTACGACAACTTACCGAGCGTCTCGCCACAGTCGCCGGCGCCCGGTAGCGACAACCGCGATATGTTCGAGAATC
>JAASSH010000263.1 GCA_021767985.1 Gammaproteobacteria bacterium
CAGGTCCCGGAATAAACCAACGGCTGTTTATCGAACAATAACGAAAAGCAAATAATCAACATGATTTCAATTCAGGAAGACGATCCTCAACGGGTGGACGTGATCGAGCCCGATACGGTTAACCTGGTGCAAATCACCGACTGCCATATTTTCGATAGCCCGGATAAGAAACTGATGGGCTTGAATACGCGTCGCAGCTTCGAGGCCGTCAAGACAGCGGTCGCCGGGGCTGCACAGCGCCACGATTTGCTACTGGCCACCGGTGATCTGTCGCAGGACGGTTCAGCCGGGTCTTATCGCTACCTGGCACAGCAGTTAGACGATCTCGGCATTCCAGGCTTCTGGCTTCCGGGCAACCACGACGACCCCGAACTGATGCCCAGGCACCTGACCGGAAACAGCCTTCACCCGGCGAAAAGAGTACTGGCAGGCAGCTGGCAAATCGTATTGCTGGATTCGACCATTGCGGGCGAAGTGCATGGCCGCGTACCGGACTCGCAGCTGACATTCATGGATGCCGCGCTGCGGCAGTATCCGGATCGACATGCGCTGGTATGCCTGCATCACCAGGCCCTCGAAACCGGCAGTGAATGGATCGACCTGAAAGGGCTGCGAGATGCCGCCCGGTTGCGTAGCCGCATGGCGCAGCATGACAACATCAGGGCGGTAATCTGGGGGCATGTTCACCAGGAAAGCCATCAATCGGTAGCGGGAGTCGAGTGGATGTCAACGCCATCGAGCTGCGTACAGTTCAAGCCGGGCAGCAGGGAATTTGCTACCAGCGACGAATCACCCGGGTATCGACAAATCAGGCTCCACGCGGACGGTAGTCTCGAAACCGTGGTTCATCGCATCGAAAACTTCGAATTCGATATCGATTAAAACCGGTAGAAGCTGCCTGCTGTCGTCGACAAGAGTGGATTGTGTCGGGCAGCGGGTGGTTTAACGGCTGCCCTTGCCGTCTTCGAACAGCGACTCGAGGATCGGACAGCTGGCAGCACTCTCGCTCGAGCCATCACAAAATGACGATATCTGGCGCAGTCGCCGCTTTATCTTTTGCAGATCACGAATTTTCTCGGCAATTTCCTCGATATGCGCCTCGGTCAGCGATTTCACGTCGGCGCGCGTGTGGCTCCCGCCGGCATCGGTCAGCTCGAGCAGTCCCTGGATCTTGTCGCTGGTAAATCCGAGGGCCCTGGCGCGCTGAATGAAATTAAGCCGGCGCAAATGCTCATCGTTGTAAGAACGATAGCCCGATGCCGTGCGATCGGGTGCCGGTATCAGGCCGATATTCTCGTAGTAGCGAATCGTTTCGATGTTACAACCAGTTTCGGTTGCCAGTTTTCCACGGGTCAGCATTATTTTCTCCACTTGCGCCTGGCGTGACGACCAGGCCATAAAATCGATATCGGCATGTCAGCGATAGTAAGGACATTTAGATATCTCGGCATTTTATGATGCTATGCTAAACCCTGTAATAGGTACAGAGTCAAGTAAATTCAATAGTCTACACAAAAACTCCCATCGACCCCGTGGCGTTTACGGGATCTAAAGTCGGGCGGCGTAATGCCGCCTTTCAGCGACAGGCTATCGGATGCGGAGATACTGGCGGTCATCGCCTGCTTCCAGGCAAACTGCCCGGTGAGGTTTACCCGGCCTGGCAGCAGCGCTTCATGCAACGAGGCTGATCTCTGGTATGATAAGCGCCTGTCGATTTTAGCGGGCATGGCTATGGCGCTAGGAAAACTATTCAAATCACTACTCGGCGGGGCGATCGGGGACGGGCAACCCGAACCGACGGAGCCGGTCGACTACAAGGGCTTCAGCATCGAAGCCGCCCCGATAAACGAAGACGGCAAGTATCGTACCGCCGGTTTCATCAGCGGTGAAGTAAACGGTGAAGCGAAGCGGGTCCGGTTTATTCGCGCCGACCAGAACAGCGACCTGCAGGCGGCGATCGATCATTCGCTCGCCAAGGCGCGCCAGATCATCGACGAGCAGGGAGCCGGATTGCTCGAGAAAACGCACCTCTGACCCGAACCCGTCGGTTTTTCTGCGATGGCGAAGCAGGCAATTTGGGCTAAACTCGATGCAAACTAACGAGCCTAAAGATCGTTTCCATTGAACGTCGGTAAGAAACTCGCGCTAACTAACCTGTTGATGGCTACTGCCGTCATCGTGGTCGCATTGACCCTGTCGCGCACCGTAGTATCGAGCAAGACCGAGTTCGAGGTTTTGCACGATCGCAACCTGGAGATCACGAGCCTGCTGGAGAAAATTCGTTCCAACGGATTACGCGTTGTTTCTTCAACCAGTGAATACCTGCTGCTCGCTTCTGCCTCCCACCATGTAACCGACACCCCGGAACGCTATAAAGATGAAAGCTTGCCGCAGGAAAACCAGGAAATTCTGACCGCCAGCCAGGAGCTGAAGCAGTTAACGACAAAGTATCGCGCTCTCGTGGTTGCTAATTTTCCCGACGAACTCGATTTGCTGGAGGCAGTCGAAGCAAGCGGTAATGAACTGGTGCAACAAAGCCTCGCGATGGTACGCATGCGGCCAGAGGCAGTCGACATGCCTGCCCTGCTGGAAGCCAAGGAGCGTTTCGAAGAAACCGAACAGGCTTTCCTGAACGTGCTCGATGCTGCCCTGACCCACGAGGCAATCGAGCACATGGAAGTAGCAGAAGAACTCAATCAATCGATCGCGCGAACCAATAACTATGTCTGGGCCAGCCTGTTAGGCGTCGCGCTTTTCGTACTGATAGTGGGAGGGATGGTGGTGCGAAGTATTACCGGACCGCTATCCAGGCTATCGATAACAACCGAAAATATCACCAAGGGCAATTACTCGCAGGTGCCTGAAACCGGCCGGGACGATGAGATCGGCAGGCTGCAAAAGTCGTTCAATTCCATGGCTGAGCAGCTCGAGGCCAACAAGCTGCTGCAGCAGGAGTTCATCGCAGAACTGGAGCAGAAAAACACCGAGCTCGAACGTTTCACCTATACCGTGTCGCACGACCTCAAATCCCCGTTGGTAACGGTCAAAGGATTCCTGGGCATGCTGGAAAAGGATATTGAGTCTGGTAATCGAGAAGGCATCGAAAAGGATATCGCGTTCCTGAAGGACGCGACCGACACCATGGGTACCTTGCTCACCGATTTGCTGGAACTGTCGCGGGTAGGCCGGGTTGTCAACCCATCCACCCGGTTTCCGATGACGGAACTCTGCAGCGAGGTCGTGGACTTGTTACAGGTACCGATCCAGCAGCAACAGGCGAAAGTGAAATTGATGCCTGACATGCCGCACGTGCATGCCGATCGCGATCGAATCAGGGAAGTCATTCAAAACCTGTTGGAGAATGCGATCAAGTTCGCCGCCGATGAAAGACCGCCGCGAATTAAAATTTATGCGGAATCGCAGGACGGCAGCACGCGCTTTACGGTTGAAGACAACGGCATGGGTATCGACGAGCGCTACTATGACAAGGTATTCAAGCTGTTCGAGCGACTCGATCCCCGCATTAGCGGAACCGGAATTGGCCTGGCCCTGGTCAAGCGGATTATCGAGACCCACGGCGGCGAGATCTGGATCGATTCACCGGCCGGCAGCGAGGGTACCCGTTTCTGCTTTACGCTGCCGCACTCGATGGAAGAGCAGGACGTTCCTCAGCCCGAGGCGGTAAACGAATAAAGGCCTGGCCGGCAATCCGGTCGCGGCGAGCCCGATCAGACCGACTGTTTCGCCAGTTCCTGCTTTAACAATTCTATTCGTGGCGCGATATCGGGCGAATTGGGCTTGATTTCGAGCAGGCGCTCGAACGCCAGGATGGCACGCTCGAAATCCCGTTGCGAACCGAGAATCATACCCAACCCCCAGATGGCGCCGAAATGCCGTGGCTCGAGTCGCAGGGTTTGCTCGATATCCGCCAGCGAGCCCTCGTAATCGCGTTGATAAAATCGCACCGTGGCGCGCCGGTTCCAGCCCTCGGAAAATCCCGGCAGCGCGGTAACGACCTCGGAGTAAATCTTTTCTGCGGCAGCAAGCTGACCTGCTCGCACCAGTTCCGCGGCCTGCAGCATCAACTCGTCGATTTCTTCCTTACCGCTGTCATACCAGAGCTCCCAGATCGCGGCCTCGGTCTCCGTCAATACCGTTTCATCCTGGCTGCTCTGCAGCGTTTCGAACAGCGCGGCAAGGCGCTGGTCGGTTTGATCGCCGTGACCGATGGCCGGAAAACCGAGCGCCAGGGTTAACATTATCTTCGGCAGAATCGCTATCGCTCTCATGTTTATCACTCCTGGCCGGGGGTAATCGCATAATGCTATCAGTGTTCGACTCCTGTTTCTAACAGCCGGGTATCGCGAGCGGAAGCGGCTTAGGCTGTCACCAGGAGCGGTTTAAGTAACTTACGGCTCGTTGAACTAAACAGATTACCTACGCA
>JAASSH010000264.1 GCA_021767985.1 Gammaproteobacteria bacterium
CGTCAAGGTGCCATACTGCCTGCGGGTTTCCGAGGAAATCAATATTTATGACAAGCTGCTGCACAACAGCTCGTTGTCCGAGGCGCCCTGCGCACCCAGCACCCTCGAAATGCTGGCGCAGTTCAGCGTGTTGTCACGCCTGGTGACGCCGGAAAACTCCAGCGTTTATTCGAAGATGAAGGTGTACGACGGTGAAAGCCTCAAGGATACCGACCCCAAGGCAAAGTCGTACCAGGAATACCGCGACTACGCCGGTGTCGACGAGGGCATGCGTGGGCTTTCTACCCGCTTCGCTTTCAAAATTCTTTCCCGGGTGTTCAATTTCGATCAGACCGAGGTCGCGGCCAACCCGGTGCACCTGCTCTACGTCCTGGAGCAGCAAATCGCGCGCGAACAGTTCCCGCAGGACGTGCACGACCGCTACCTCGAGCATATCAAGGGTTTCCTGGTGCCCAACTATGTCGAATTCATCGGTAAGGAAATCCAGACCTCTTACCTTGAGTCATACTCGGAGTATGGGCAGAATATCTTCGACCGCTATGTCACCTATGCCGATTTCTGGATCCAGGATCAGGAGTACCGCGACCCCGAGACCGGGGAAAACTTCGGTCGAGCGTCGCTCAACGAAGAGCTCGAGAAAATCGAAAAACCGGCCGGTATCTCTAATCCCAAGGATTTTCGCAACGAGGTCGTTAATTTCGTGTTAAGGGCGCGTGCGCAAAATGAAGGCAATAATCCCGAATGGGTCAGCTACGAAAAACTGCGTACCGTGATAGAAAAGAAAATGTTTTCCAACACCGAGGAATTGCTGCCGGTGATTTCTTTTAGCGCCAAGGCCTCGGAAGAGGATGAAAAGAAACATGCCAACTTTGTTTCACGCATGGTCGAAAAGGGGTATACCGAGAAACAGGTGCGCCTGTTGTGCGAATGGTACCTGCGTGTCAGAAAAGCATCTTAAGCCGTTCGATGGCAGCCTGGTAAATTGATATGGCGCAACTCATCGACCGACGCCCGAATGCGAAAGGTAAAAGTACGGTAAACCGTCAAAGGTTTCTCCGACGCTACAAGACGCAGATCAAGAAGGCCATCTCGGAACAGATTTCGGAGCGCTCGATCACCAATGTCGACAGCGGCGAGAGCGTTTCGATTCCGAAGCGCGACATTGCCGAGCCCACATTTCGCAATGACCAGGGTGGGGTGCGCGAAGGCGTTTATCCCGGTAACAAGGAATTCGCGCGCGGCGACAAAATCAAGCGCCCGCCGGGTGGGGCGGGCGGCAAGGGAGAGCGCGCCAGCGATAGCGGTGAAGGCGAGGACGATTTCGTCTTCGAGATCTCTAAGGACGAGTATCTCGATATGCTGTTCGACGACCTGGAGCTGCCTAACCTGCAAAAAAACCAGCTCAGTAAAATGACCAAGAGCAAGTCGGTGCGCGCCGGATTCACCAACGATGGTGTACCGACGAATATCAATATCGTGCGCTCGCTCAGATCGGCCCTGTCACGTCGCGTGGCGATGGGCGCGGAACCGAGGCGCCGACTGCGTGAGCTCGAAGCCGAGTTGTTGTCGCTACAGCAGGAGGTCGGCGGCGATGAAAGCAGGCGTCTCGAGCTGGAAGGCGAAATCGAGGCGCTGCGCAACCGGATCAGGAAGATACCCTTTATCGATACTTTCGATCTGCGTTTCAACAATTTCGTGCAGCGTCCCGAACCCACTTCGCAGGCAGTCATGTTTTGCCTGATGGATGTATCGGGGTCGATGGACCAGGAAACCAAGGATATCGCCAAGCGGTTTTATATCCTGCTCTACCTGTTCCTGACGCGCAGCTATCGCGACGTGGACGTGGTTTATATTCGCCACCATACCCAGGCCAAGGAAGTCGATGAAGAGGAATTTTTCTATTCGCGCGAGACCGGCGGCACCATCGTTTCGAGCGCGCTGGAAATGACCCGCGATATCATCGCGCAACGCTACCCGCCTACCGACTGGAATATTTACGCGGCGCAGGCTTCCGACGGTGACAACTGGAACGACGATTCACCGGTATGCGAGCAAATCCTGGCGAAGCAGTTGCTGCCCCAGCTGCGCTATTATGCCTATGTCGAAATAACCCGTCGTGAGCACCAGGGCCTGTGGTCGCACTATGAAAATCTGCTCGCGAAGCATGATAACTTTGCGATGCAGCATATTCGTGAATACGAGGATATCTACCCGGTATTTCGTGAGTTTTTCAGGAAGCAAACCCAATGAGCGAACCGATTTCGACCGGCGCCGAGTGGACCTTCGAGCTGATCGAGCAGTACCATGCTGAAATCGAAGCGATTGCCGAGGAATACGGCCTCGATACCTATCCCAACCAGATCGAGCTGATTACCGCCGAGCAAATGCTGGATGCCTATGCCAGCGTTGGCATGCCCATTGGTTACAGCCACTGGTCGTTCGGCAAGCATTTCATCAAGAACGAGCAGCAGTACCGTCGCGGTCACATGGGACTGGCCTACGAGATCGTGATCAATTCGAATCCCTGCATCGCCTACCTGATGGAAGAAAACACGATGATGATGCAGGCCCTGGTAATTGCGCACGCCAGCTTCGGTCATAACTCGTTTTTCAAGGGCAACTACCTGTTCCGCACCTGGACCGACGCCGAGGCCATTATCGATTACCTGGTTTTTGCCAAGCGCTATATCAGCGAATGCGAGGAACGTTACGGCATAGACGAGGTGGAGAACCTGCTCGATTCCTGTCATGCGCTGCAAAATCACGGCGTCGATCGTTACAAGCGGCCCTATCCGGTTTCGATGCGTGAAGAGCAGGAGCGGCTCAAGGAACGAGAGGCTTACCTGCAGTCTCAGGTCAACGACCTGTGGCATAAGACTATCCCGCGCAAGGAGGCCGAGGAAGAGCTGGAGCAGCAGCAGAATTTCCCGGAGGAACCGCAGGAAAACATTCTTTATTTCATCGAAAAGAATGCACCGCTGCTGGAACCCTGGCAGCGTGAAATCATACGTATCGTGCGCAAGGTCGGTCAGTATTTCTATCCGCAGCGTCAAACCCAGGTCATGAACGAGGGCTGGGCCTGTTTCTGGCACTACCACATCATGAATGCGCTGTATGATCGCGGCAAGGTGACCGACGGTTTCATGCTCGAGTTCCTGCAAAGCCACACCAACGTGGTGGCGCAGCCCGATTTCGACAGCAAGTTCTTCAGCGGCATCAATCCTTATGCGCTGGGTTACGCGATGATGACCGACATCAAGCGCATTTGCGTCGACCCGGACGAGGAAGACCGCAAGTGGTTTCCCGATATAGCGGGATCGGACTGGCAGCAAACGCTCGACTTCGCGATGCGCAATTTCAAGGATGAAAGCTTTATTTCGCAGTTCCTGTCACCGCGGCTGATCCGCGAATTCAAACTGTTTTCCATTCTCGACGACGAAGAGCAAAGCGAACTCGAAGTCACCTCGATACACAATGATTCGGGATACCGCTACATTCGCCAGGCCCTGTCGAACCAGTACAACCTGAGCATGAACGAGCCCAATATCCAGGTCTACAATGTCGATACCCGGGGTGACCGCACGTTAACCCTGAGACATATCCCGCACAACAAAGTGCCGTTGGCCGACACCAGCGAGGAAGTGCTGAAGCATTTGCGCCGCCTGTGGAGTTTCGGCGTCAAGCTGGAAACGATCGATGACGACGGTGAAGTGATCAAGACCGAGGAGTGTGCGGCCTAGCCCGCGACTGACCCGGGTATTGCTCGGACCAAAGTCTCTCGCTGGCAGGGTCAGGGCGCGAAATTGAAGTACATCTTGCCGGCATCGAGCTCGTAGCTCCAGGGCAGATTCGCATTTTTCCAGCCGTTGACGACCCGCTGACCCTTGTGCGGGCCCTGTTTCGCCTTGAAACCCTCGAAGCCCTGGTATTGGGTGTACACTTCGCCAAAGCCCGCCTGGTGCAGCAGGCGCGCGGCAGCCGGAACGCGCGAGCCCGACTGGCACATCAGGATAATCGGACTGTTGCGGTCCAGGCCTCGCTGTTCCAGCAGGCGCTCTACCGCCGCGACAAAGTCCGGATTTTCGCGCGTACGATAAGTCGCGGATTTTTCGCTCCAGGCGTAGTCGTCGCGCAGCAGGCGCAGCGGAATATTGGCGTCCACCGTGTTAGCCATGCCGATGTACTTGATCTCGGCGCGGGTACGCACGTCGATGAACAGAAGGGACGCGCCCGCGGCAAGCTTTTTCTGGTAGGCTTCCTGCGGGGTTAGATACAGATCATAGGGAGTGCGCCATTTCGGTTTGACGGCTTCGGCCGGTGCGGCCTGCGAGATCTGAAGCAGCTGAGCCAGTACCAGGAGGGTGAGCGCGGCGAGGGCGGGCATTTGCGGAGCTTGCTGCCTGTTATCCACCCTTGATCGGGGGCAGCAGCACCACTTCGTC
>JAASSH010000265.1 GCA_021767985.1 Gammaproteobacteria bacterium
GGCACCGATAGTGCCGGGCATTGCGCCATGTAGTTGAAGGCACCGGTCATATCCATGCACTCGAACATGCCGGCGTCGTTGGTGCCGCCGAAATCCCAGTCGCGCATTTCCACCGGCGGCGCGGTGACGGCCATGGTCGGGCATACCAGGGCATGATGGCTCTCGAGCACGGCGGCCAGCTTGTGCCAGTATTTCGTACGCTCGAACTCCCACTGGCGCGCGGTAACGGCATCGATAGTCCTCCCCAGTTCAATCCATTTCACCAGGCCCTCGCTCATGCGACCGCGATTTTCGTCGAGCGGCACATCGGTGAGCTTGTCATAGGCGGCGGCCATGAAGATGCCCCAGGTACCATTCCACATTTCGACGATATTGCTGTCCCAGCCGATATCGATTTCCTCGATCACGGCGCCGGCGTCTGCGAGCGCACCCGCGGTGGCACGCAGATTCGCTTCCACGCCGGGATCGACGGCGCAAAATCCCAGCGTAACGTCGAGCGCCAGTTTCATGCCCTCGATTTCACTCGGTACCGGGTTGGCCAGCTGGCAACGCGGCAGCGACTGTATGTCCGCCGGGTGCTCGCCCTGGGCGATGTCGAGAAACAGGGCGGCATCGCTTACGGTACGGGCCAGCGGCCCGAAGTGAGAAATGTTGTCGTAAACCGTGTCGATGATGTCCATCGGAATTCGCCCGAGCGAAGGCTTGTGACCGACGATGCCGCACAGCGCCGCGGGAATGCGCACGCTGCCGCCCATGTCGGTACCCTCGGCCAGCGGCACGCAGCCCGATGCCACCGCGGCACCCGAACCGCCGGAGGAACCGCCGGGCGTGCGCGCCGGATCCCAGGGGTTGCGCGTGATGCCCCACAGCGGCGAGTCGGTAAATCCCGAGGTCGCGAATTCCGGCGTGGTGGTCTTGCCGACCATGATCGCACCGGCCGCTTCCAGCCGCTCGACCACGACCGGGTTCCAGTCCGGCACCCAGTCCTGCAGCAGACGGGAACCGCGCGTCGTGACCTTGCCCCTGGTCGGCGTGAAATCCTTGATTGCAATCGGCACGCCCTCGAGCGGCCGCGCGTTACCCTTGCGCAACCGGTCTTCGGCGGCTTTCGCCTTCGCCAGCGCCTCCTCGGGGTAGACGAAACAAAAACAGTTGAGTGCCTCGTTCACTTCTTCGATTCGTTCCAGCGAATTCTGCACGACCTGGACCGGCGAAATCTCGCGGGCAAGATATCTGCGGATCAGTTCGGTGGCGGGGGTATAGCAAAGATCATGATCTACCATGTAAAACTCGACTCACGGTGAAACTTGAAGCGGTATTCTAGCCGCTTCTCGCTGCCGTTGAAATACAGCTTCAGGATCGACTTTCGTCCGGGTAAAAGGGATATCGTTGGCGGTTTTCTCGGTAGCCAACGCTCGATCGCTTGGGCCTGGTTTTGGCGGCGGCCGGTTCCAGGCACTCATTCAGGCATCGAATGGCAACCCTGGTTTAGAATTCATATACCAATGAAACAGTGGTGATTTCGTCTGTCTTGTCGGTGTCGGGCGGGACATCGGAATTCCGCTTGACCAGATAACTTATTTTTGCGGCGAGGTGCCCTGCAATCCTGGCCGTTAGCGACGTTTCGGATTCCGTGTAAGTGTTTTCGTCACCGCTTTCGACCAGTATTGCTTCCCTGAGCGTCGAGGTCTCGCTGATGACGTATTCGTAGATCAGGTCCGCGGTAACAATAGTCTCGTCTTCCGTATCCCCGGTAGCGCTATCTTTTATCGTGCGATAACCCAGGCCGGCCGATGCATCGAGCAGGTGTTTTTCATTCTCTATAAAGCGAGAGCCGACACCAAATGCCAGTGATGTCTGGTAATCGTAGCCACTGAACTCGTCGTCCTCGTATCGCAACCTCCCGAAAACATAGGACTTTTCGCCGATTCCGTATTCGGATCTTCCCCTGAATTCAAGGCTATCGGCACTGGTTTCGCCCTCTGATTCGGCCCTGATGGCTCGTAAAGATGACGAATGCTTCCACTTCTCGGTCTCCCTGGCAACCCTCAAGCTCGCGTTCAGGCTCTCCGAGTCCGAATTACCCGATGTCGATGTGAAACCAAGCTCCCCCGCACCTGTCCAGACACCCGAACCGGATTCGGTATCTTCGGCGGCATTCAGGATCAACGGAAGCAAACACCAGATTAACAAAAGTCTCTTGATCATTTTCGCGCTCATTTGTTTTTGTATGAACGAAACCTACCACTTCGATAAAACATCATATTGATCAAGGTCAAATTGCCAGGACGTCGAGGGATTGTTTTTATTTCCCCTGCTGTTAACGGGCACTCGAATTTACAATTCGCGAAACGAGGGCCAGGCGGGTGTATCGGCCACGGCAATAAACAGTAATGTGTCATCAGGTCAGAAACCTTATAATTCGGCTGTCAGAAATCGAACTAATCGAATGTTGAAAATCGTATCTGGAGCACAGACCGGGGTAGACAGGGCGGCCTTGGACGCCGGATTAAAGAGGAATGTGCCCTGTGGCGGGTGGTGCCCGGCGGGGAGGAAGGCGGAGGACGGCACTATTCCTGAGTTTTACCCGGTAGAGGAACTTGCAGATGGGGGCTACAGCGAGCGAACGAAAAAGAATGTTCAGGATTCGGATGGCACGGTAATTATCTATTTTGGGCAGCTGAGTGGCGGCACCGAGGAAACGCTGCGCTACTGTCTCGATGAAAACAAACCTTATCTGCTGCTCGATGGCTTCGAAGTAAACGCTGGCCGGGCGGCCGAACGAATCATGGAGTTTCGAACAATGTCGCAGGCCGGCATCCTGAACTTTGCCGGACCGCGGGCGAGCAGCGAACCGCGGGCCTATGAATACACGACAAGAGCGGTAGAGAAATTTCTGGAGTTGCATGGGAATGGTAACCGTTAGCAAGCGCGTAGAGTCGGACCAGCGAACCGAGGAACTGGCGCCCGGCACCCCGGCCGGCGAGAGCAAGAGCTGGAACTGGCATCCGGATATTCCGATCCAGTACTCACCACTGTTCAGTTTCCCGCCGAACCCGCTGGCAATCGTCAGGTGGTTTGCGAGTGCCTGGTTACCGCTAACCGAGCTGACCTTTTACCTGCTGCTGGCGTTCGTCGTCTGGCACTGGATCCAGCCGCCGCTGGCCGAAACCGGGACGCTGGCCGCGGGCTGGGTCGGCGCGTTGTGGGTGCGGAACCTTGTCATGATGACGCTGATCGCGAGCGCCTTGCACCTGTGGCTATACGCCTGGCGCGGGCAGGGTGACAGCTATCGTTACATGCGCAACGCGCCCACCGCCGAGGGCGGGAAATTTCTCGGCGGACGCCAGCTCGTGGACAATGTCTGCTGGACCCTCGCGAGTGGGGTCACGGTCTGGACAATATACGAAACCATCATGTGGCTCGCTTACTCCAACGGTGTCGCGCCGATGATTAGCTTCGACGAAAACCCGATCTGGTTCGTTCTTTGGTTTCCGCTGATCGGTATCTGGTACTCGTTTCACTTTTACTGGGTGCACCGTTTCCTGCACTGGAAGCCGATGTACGATCGCTACCACTCGGTGCATCATCGTAATATCACGATCGGTCCCTGGTCAGGATTTTCGATGCACCCGGTCGAGCACCTGCTCTACCTGTCATCCCTGTTTATCCACCTGGTGGTGCCATCGCACCCGGTACATATGCTGTTCCACGCTTACTGGTTGACGCTCGCGACCGCGACCTCGCACTCGGGTTACGAGGCGCTGGTGGTGGGAAATGGCAGGGTGACGATCGCAACCTTTTTTCACCAACTGCACCATCGCTATTTCACCTGTAACTACGGCAACGTAGAACTGCCGATGGATCGTTGGCTCGGCTCGTTTAACGATGGCAGCTCCGCCGCAACCAGGCGCTTGTTGCGGCAAGGTCGCGCAAAGTAAAAGGTTGAAATTAAAGGTGTAACGGCCGGAGAAAATTCATTCTTCCAGCGAAGGCCGGTTAGCTCCGGAGCTGGCGTCAGGCAACACCGGGAACGGTGCGCTCTGCGGACATGTATCGACGCTCGACTCGGATTAAGTTCGATTCGAATATGAACCCGGGACTTACTCGTCGACCATGTATTCTTCGTTTAGATGCATGGCTTCCTTGAGCCTGTGCTGCAACTCCCTGATATGCCGCGCCGCATCGTTTATTTTGTTGCGCGCCTGCATCGGCAGGCTGCGATCATTCGCAAGACGGTTGAGTTGCTTGATAATCTCGCTGCTTCTGTTGTACATGTGCTCTCTTTTTGGTTAGTTAGTATTACAACCCGTATTTAATCGTTACCGTGTCCAGGCAGTTCATTCCAAAAGCACACTTGTTATCTGAAGGAGTCCAGTAATCAGGTTTATAATTTTGACATCGATAACATCAGTTACGTCAGTATCATTTCCGTTCGACA
>JAASSH010000266.1 GCA_021767985.1 Gammaproteobacteria bacterium
CGTGCTGCAGCTGTTCGTCGGTAATCAGGCCCTTTTCGACCAGCTGATCCCCCAGCCGGATTTTCTTGGTAAACGCCATCTAGTTCAGCACCCTCCTCAGGGTGGCGCTACGCTTGTCGACAAACGCCTGCAGGCGCTGGTTCAGGGTGCCGAGCCGACCTGCGCGCTGATAGGAATCCAGCGCGGCCGCGAGTTCTGAACTGTGCTCCTGCGAAATACCCAAGCCGATCCAGTTCTTGGCGTTAGTCGCATCCTGCTGCAGCGCCAGGCGGTAATAGCGAATCGCGTCGGCATGTTCATCGAGGCGCTGATAGCTGGCGGCGACCAGGGCCTGCTGATCGGTATCGAGCGCGCTGCTTGCGGAAAGTAACTCGATGACCCTGCGGTAATCCGCACTGTGAAACAGCGAGCGCGCATACTCGGTCCTGAACAGGGCGTCATCCGGATACCTGGCCACGGATTCACGCACCAGCCGATCGAAACGATTAGCGCGCTGCCGGCCCTGGTAGAGCACGAGCAGATGCTGGCGCGCCTTGTAGTCTTCGACGCCGCCGAGCAGTTTCAGTAAAAGATTTTCCGCGTCACTCAAACGACGGGAGTTGATCAACTCGAGCGCATATTCGAGCTGCCTGGCGGATTTTGCATCCGGATTGGTCGAATTGATTTCCAGCTTTACTATCGATGCCACAGATTCAGCCGCGGGGGCTTCGGGTTCAGCGTCCGATGCGGGCGCCTCCTGTGCTTCCGGTAAAGCTTGTTGTGTAACCGGCAGGATTTGTTCGGAGGTCGGCTCGGCAATCGTCGCCGCTGCCGCACTATTCGGGACCGCCTGGGCGCTTGCCACCACAGGCTGCGCCACGACCTTTCTCAGATTGATCGCCCATACCGGCTCGTCATCGACCAGGGATTGCCGGGTCTCAACCAGGATTTCCGGCGCGGTTATGAACTCGATGTCGACGCCCTGGTCCGCGGAGGTAATCGCCAGGGTTTGAATCCAGGGATTATCCTTAAGGATCGGCGCCACAATCTGGCTTTCGATGTCACGCAGATGGTAAACGAAACTGTTTTCTCCTCGTTCTTTCAGGTAGGCCACCATCCTGTCGCGCAGCGCGAACTCCATACGCATTTCCTGTTCGCTTTCGCGGATTTGCAGGCCGATTATCTGGTTACCGATCATCTGGTCGGTAACGACGCCATCGGCGATACCTGCAGTTTCGACGGGGGCTTCCGTCGAGGCTGGCTCCACAGGCTGGCCCTCGTCCGTCGCCGCGACAGTCGCTGGCGGAGTATCGGCGGATGTCAACGCAATAAGTGCGGCGAAGACGGGCGCGTTTTGCTGTTGCAGGTATATCCAGCCGCCCGCGGCCAGCAATAGCAGCAGTAACAAACCAATCGCCAACGGTTTCAGATCACGCCGCGGCGCAACCGGCGCTTCCACCGAGGTAATCTCGATCGGTGTAAACCGGCTTTCCCTGGTTTCCAGATCTTTTAGTACGTTATTGATGACGCTCATTGCAGCTGGCAGTCGGCGGCGGCCGCTTCGATATGTTTACGGTTGACGTAGAATTCACCGCTGGCGTAGGACAGCATCAACGCCTTGTTGCACAGCACGTTGATTACCCGCGGTATGCCCTGGCTTAGCTTGTAAATGCGGCGCAGCGCGCTGCTGTCGAACAGTTCCGGACCGCGATATCCAGCCGACTTTACCCGGTGCTGCAGGTAACAACGGACCGAATCCCGGTTTAACGGTTGCAACTTATAGGCGTGCATAATTCTTTGCTGCAGCTGGCGGATACTGCTCTGGGCCAGCCTGGCGTCGAGTTCCGGCTGCCCGAACAGGACGATCTGCACCAGCTTTTGTTTGCCGGTTTCGAGATTACTGAGCAGACGAATCGCTTCCAGACTATCTTCGGGCAGTGACTGGGCTTCATCCAGGATGATGACCGCGCCGCGACCCTGGCGCGCATTGGCAATCAGGTAATCGTTGATACAGGCCAGGTAGTTATTGTTTTCCAGCCGGTCGGCAATACCCATTTCGATCAGCATTGCATCGAGCAGGGCGTTACAGCTCATATACGGATTGGGGATGTAGACCGTATCGTATTCGGGGTCCAGCGCGTCCAGCAGCTTGCGGCACAACAGCGTTTTACCGGTCCCGACTTCGCCGGTCACCTTGATAAAACCATCACCGGCGCGAATCGCGACCAGCAGTACGTTAAGCGCTTCCTGGTGGGTGAAGGACCGGTAGAAAAATTCGGTGTCAGGAGTCAGGCTGAAGGGTTTTTCCGACAGGCCATAGTATTGCTCGTACATTACTCACCTTCCACGGGATTAACGTTCAACCGCTTGACGCGCTCGGCGCTTTGCTGAATGTAGTTGGACCAGACTTTATTACTGTCGACGACGATAGGCCGCAGCAGGATTACCAGTTCGCTACGCCGATTGGCCTTTCGCTTCTGCTTGAAAGCCTCGCCAATAAACGGTACATCGGCAGCACCAGGCAACGCGCCGAGCTCATCGCTGGTGATATTTTTCATAAGCCCGCCGATAACAACCACCTGCCCGTTTTGCGCCTTGACGATAGAATCGGATTCGCGCACCGTACTCAGCGCCAGCGGCAATTCGAAGGTTTCACCGCCGAGGGTAATCACCTTCAGCTGATCGTCGACCTCGCTGATACTGGGGTGTATGTGCAGGATGACTTCGCCACTCTCGCTGATTTGCGGAGTCACATCGAGCGCTATGCCCGAGAAAAACGGGGTCAGTGTCAATTCCGGGTTGGAAGTCGTACCGGCGGCTGTCGTGGTGCTGTCAGAGGATATCTCGGTAACGAAAAACTCGTCCGAGCCCACCTTGATGACCGCTTTTTGATTATTGACCGTGGAAACCCTCGGGCTGGAAAGCACGTGCACGTTACCCTGGGTGCTTAACAGTGTGATCAAAGAAGCAAATGTGCTCGACGAACTGCCAACGGCAAACAGGTTGGCATAGGGAATATTGCTGAGATCCACGCCGGAAGAAATTATGGCGTTACCCGCCGCGTCGAGCAGGGGCGAACCAGCCTCGTCGGCGAGTACCCGGCCAACGCCCCTGACCACGCCTGAATTACCTATTGCCAAATCGCGACTATCCGATATGGCCGCCCAGTCGATGCCTGACTGGAAGCTGTCGTTAAGGTCGACCTCGATAATCTTGGCTTCGAGAATAACCTGCCGCTGCAGGTTATCCTGGGCGCTATCGAGGTAAGTCTCGACATCACGCAACTCGCCCGGCATCGCGCGCACGATGACCAGGCCGGAATGCCGATCGACCACCACCGAACGACCCTCGCCATCACCGATAATCGATATCAGGGTAGCCCGCAGCTCGGTCCAGAAATCGGCCTGGCTGCGGGTATTGATGCTGCTCGACTTGAGCGAAGTCGTATTCGACGAATCACTATTATCGCCATTACCGTTATTGCCGGTATTTTCGATCTGTCCCGAGCTGACGGTCATCAGCGATTCACCGCTGCGGCTGACATTGAGATAATTGACCGGAAAGACCTTCGACTGAATGCGCGCCGGTAACACGACGTAACCGCCACCGTTTTCCTTGAATTCGTAGCCATAAACTTCGCGCGTCAACTGCATGACTTCACTAACCGTCACGTTTTTCAAATCGAGCGAGATATCACCCTCGACGCTGGGATGCACCACCATGTTGATATTGGTGTCCTTGACCAGGCCCATGAAGAACAGCCTTGCGGGCGCATTCGACACCGAGATGTCGAACGCGGCTTCCTGCTTCAGATCCTGCTCCAGGCCCGGTATGCTGATGCCGCTGCCGGGCAGCAGTTCATCGAGAATATCTTCCGGCGGCGTTTCCACTTCCGGGATCTGCACGGTAGCCGCCTCGCTGAGCGCGGTGTCGATGCCCTGTCGGGTCTGGTTTGCGGAATCGACTGATTGGCGCGACGCGCAGGCAGCCAGCAGCAAAACCAGGGTCAGAATTGTTAAACGTTGTTTATTCATAGGTCACTCTCGACCGCCTTTTTCCGGATTGTTGTCAGGTCGTTACCCAGGCTTAAATTGATTACCTTGCCCTTGCGCACCAGGCGCGCGGATTCGCGCGTGAGCCCGACCAGTCGGGCACCATTAATGCTATCGCCAAGGCTCAGGGTCTGGTCATCGATAATCGCGACCTTGCGTTCATTCGAGAACAGGATCGAGGTAAGCTGCAACGGCTTCCGCCTGGATTGGGTTGCCTGCGGCTTATCGGTTTTTGATTGCTGCGCTAATTTGGCCTGGCGAAATTTCTGCAATGCGAACGGCGGCGGCTGCATCGGATCACGCAGCTCCTGAGCCGAGGCGATCCTGCCGATGCTGACGACACCGAGAGTCAGCAAAACCACTACAAACAGGTACAGGCTAATCATTCTGCGCATCTA
>JAASSH010000267.1 GCA_021767985.1 Gammaproteobacteria bacterium
AGGGCCTACGTCGAGATGAAAGGCAACGAGGTCTTCAAAATGGCGGTCAATACGCTCGGCCGAATCGTCGACGAAACCCTGGATGCCAATCATATGGAGAAATCCGACATCGACTGGCTGGTGCCGCACCAGGCCAATATTCGCATTATCAATGCGACCGCAAAAAAGCTGAAAATGTCGATGGATCAGGTCGTCGTAACCGTCAACAAGCATGGTAATACTTCTGCGGCATCGGTGCCGCTGGCGCTCGATGTCGCGGTGCGTGACGGCCGCATCAAACGCAATGAACTCGTGTTGCTGGAAGCTTTCGGCGGCGGTTTCACCTGGGGCTCGGTGCTGCTGCGCTACTAGGTCCCTCCACCGGCTGGATTACAAGAAGTAGGATAGCTGTGTTATGATGCCGTCTGATCACCCGGTGTCCAATCATGATAAGCGTGCTCTTAACCGACGACCACATGCTGGTTCGCAGCGGCATCCGCCGTCTGCTGGAAGATAGCCAGCAGGTCAAAATTGTAGGCGAGGCGGATTGCGGAGAGGATAGCGTTCAGCTGGCGCAAGAACTCGAACCCGACGTCATCCTGATGGATGTCAATATGCCGGGCATCGGTGGTGTCGAAGCCTGCCGTCGAATTCTGCAACGTGATCCCCAGCAGAAAATCATCGTGCTGACCATCCACAACGAACAAACCTTTCCCAAGCGTATGCTCGAAATCGGCGCCAAGGGTTACCTGACCAAGGATTGCGGGGTCGAGGAAATGTTGAATGCCATCAGGCAGGTTTACAACGGCGGTGCTTACATTGCGCCAAGCATCGCACAACAGCTGGCCCTGTCGCTGCTGCCCGGCAACGAGCACAATCCGATCGATCGACTGTCGCGGCGCGAATTCCAGGTCATGTTGATGATTTCACACGGCCTGACTAACGCCGAAATTTCGGAAAAACTGTGTCTCAGCCCTAAGACTATCAGTACCTATCGATTGCGCCTGCTGGAAAAGCTGGGCGCACAGAACGAAGTCGATCTGATCAAGATTGCGGTCGAGCAGGGCATCGTAGAATTCGCCAATTCGGATTAATCGACGTGTCTGACTTGCACGGCTGTCAACTGTGTCCGCGTCTAAGCCATTTCCGCAGCGAACAGAAACTCAGGTATCCGGATTACCATTGCCTGCCGGTCGCGGGCTTTGGCGCCGTTGCTCCACGCCTGTTGATTGTCGGCCTGGCACCAGGACTGCACGGCGCAAACGCTACCGGCAGACCATTTACCGGCGATGCTTCGGGTGACGTTTTGTACCAGACCCTGCATCGCTTCGGATTCGCGAGTAATGCCCGTTCGCACAGCCAGGGTGACGGCATGCGTCTATACCAATGCAGGATTACCAACGCGGTTAAGTGTGTGCCGCCGCAAAACCGGCCTAGTGGCGCGGAAATCAGGAATTGTAATCCGTATCTGCGCGACGAAATATCCCGCCTGAAGGCCGGTTCCATAGTGCTGACGCTCGGTACCATCGCTCACCGCGCCGTGCTGCAGGCCCTGGGTTTGCGACAGGCCGAGATGCGTTTTCGCCATGGGGCAGAGCATCGGATACCGGGAGAACTGCAGTTGATCGATTCCTATCACTGCAGCCGCTACAACTTCAACACCGGCAGACTCAACCGTATCATGTTCGAGCGGGTTTTCGAACGTATCGTCGAGCTTATGCGATGAGCAAGCGGACAAGTTTCGATCACAAGGCCTTTCTCGACACGGTTAATAGCAATCCCGGCGTTTACCGCATGATCGACAGGAACGACAAGGTTATCTATGTCGGTAAAGCCAAGAATCTGAAAAAGCGGCTGGCCAGTTACTTTCGCCGCACCGGGCTGAGCACGCGCATCATGTCGCTGGTCAACAATATCCACGACATCGAGGTCATCAATACGCGCACCGAAAGCGAGGCGCTGTTGCTGGAAAACGACCTGATCAAGAATTTGAATCCGCGCTACAACATTCTGTTTCGCGACGACAAGAGTTACCCCTATATCTGCCTGACCAAACACGAGTTTCCGCGCCTCAAGGTGTTCCGGGGTAAGCCCGATAAACGCAAGGGAACATTCTTCGGTCCCTTCCCGAGCGCCGGCTCGATTCGTTACACCATCAATCATGTCCAACGCATGTTCCAGCTGCGCAATTGCGAAGATTCTGCCATGTCGAACCGCACCCGCGCCTGCCTGCAGTATCAGATCAAACGCTGTACCGGGCCCTGCGTCGGCCATACCGATCGTGAAAGTTACCAGCGCCAGATCGAACAGGCTCAAATGTTTCTCGACGGCCGCAGTAGCCAGCTCATCGACCAGCAGATCGAACTGATGGAAGATTTTTCCAACCGGCTTGAGTTCGAGCAGGCGGCCCAGGTGCGCGACCGTATCGAAACGCTGCGCCGGGTAACCGAAAAGCAGTTCGTTACCGACTTCGATGGGGATATCGACATCATCGCCTGCGAGATGCAGCAAGACTTCAGCTGCATCCAGTTGTTCATGATCCGCAACGGCACCTCGCTCGGCAACAAGCCGTTCTATAATCGCGCCAGGCTCGATACGGATGCCGGCAGCCTGCTGGAAAGCTTCATCATCCAGCACTATTCGAACCATCCCGCACCGGCCGAAATCATCGTCAGCCACGAACTCGAAAACAGCGAGCTGCTGGCCGAATCGTTGCATCAACTCAATCATTCCAGGGTCAGGATTGTGCACAATGTCCGCGACAAGCGCCGGCGCGCACTGGAAAATGCGATCAACAATGCCAAGCAGGCCCTGGAAAGCTATCTGCTGTCGGCAAGCATGTTGAGCAAGCGTTATCAAAACCTCGTCGAAATACTGCACCTCGAGAATCCGCCCGAACGAATAGAGTGCTTCGATATCAGTCACACCATGGGTGAATCGACCAAGGCGTCCTGCGTCGTCTTCGGCAAAGAGGGAGCGGTAAAAAATGAGTATCGTCGCTATAACATCAAGGACATCCAGGCCGGCGACGACTATGCCGCGATGCGCCAGGTGCTGGAGCGGCGTTACGAAAAAAGGCGCGATTCACCCGAGCAATTGCCAGACCTGATCCTGATCGACGGCGGCAAAGGGCAGCTGGGCGTCGCGATCGAAGTACTGGAAGCCCTCAATATTTTGACCGTCAAGGAGAACCTGCGTGTCTTCGGCGTGGCCAAGGGGGTCGAGCGGCGCGCTGGTTACGAAGATATCCTCGACGAAGAAATGTCCGCGCTCAACTTTCCGCTGGATTCTCCCGGACTGCTGTTGATCCAGCAGATCCGGAACGAGGCACACCGTTTTGCAATCACCGGGCATAGACAGGCCCGCGCCAAAACCCGCAATAAGTCGAGGCTAGAGGAAATCCCCGGTATCGGCGCCAGGAAACGACAAATACTACTGAATACCTTCGGCGGACTGCAGGGCGTCAAGGCCGCCGGGATCGAGGAGCTGATGCAGATCAGGGGTATTAACCGAGAGACCGCGCAGGCGATCTATGATAGTTTTCACGGCTAAATATTGGGCCATGTGCGAATGAGAATAACGCTGCCAACCGCCATTACGCTGTTTCGAATAGCATTGATCCCGCTTTTCGTGCTGGTGTTTTATCTGCCATTCGGCTGGGCCAATGTCGTCGCTACCATCATCTTCGCTATCGCCAGTTTCAGCGACTGGGTGGATGGCTACCTGGCGCGTTCGATGCAGCTCGAGTCATCGTTCGGCGCATTCCTCGACCCGGTCGCCGACAAGTTGATGGTGGTCGTGGTTATCGTGCTGCTGGTCGAGGCAAATCCGAGTATTTACGTTGCGTTGCCGTCGATCGTTATCGTTGCCAGGGAGATTTCGATTTCGGCGCTGCGCGAATGGATGGCACAGCTCGGCGCCAGTACCACGGTGAAAGTTTCATTCATTGGTAAAACCAAGACCGTGGCGCAAATGCTGGCGCTGGGATTCATGATTTTTTCGGAGCCCCTGATGGGATTTCCCATATTCCAGATCGGGCTCGGCATCTATTACCTCGCAGCGCTGCTGACCCTGGTCTCGATGGTCATATACCTGCGCGCGGCGTGGCCGATTATTAACCATCATAGTTAACGTCAGCAGGCTGCTGGCAGCTTGACAGGCGAGGGCGAATCTATAGAATAGCGGCTCTTTTGCGGGAATAGCTCAGCTGGTAGAGCACAACCTTGCCAAGGTTGGGGTCGCGAGTTCGAATCTCGTTTCCCGCTCCAGTTTCAAGGCCTCGATTCGTTCGGGGCTTTTTTTGGTCGTCGTAAATAAAGTATGATGATCGCTGCGCTTCGACGAGCAGGATTGCCCTTCATTGGCTGGGTGGCAGAGTGGTTATGCAGCGGCCTGCAAAGCCGTGTACGGCGGTTCGATTCCGCCCTCAGCCTCCA
>JAASSH010000268.1 GCA_021767985.1 Gammaproteobacteria bacterium
AACGTGCGTTTTGTCTCGGGCACCTCGGGAGCAGTGGTCGAAAAGTTCATCGACAGGGTGGAAGCCGAGCTGCGCAATACCATCGACGATATCGATGAGACCGTGGTTTCAACCTATTACCGGCAGCATGCGTCAACCGTCGGGCGAGGCCGGCAAATCACGGGTGAGCGCATCGGATCAATTTATGTCGAACTGGTAGGATCCGACCAGCGCGAAACCGACAATCCCAGCTTCATCCGAAACTGGCGCTCACGCATCGAGGTTCCGCCCGGAGTGGAAAGTTTCCAGATCACGGCGCGCCGGATCGGACCTTCGCGTCGTGACCTGAATCTCAGGCTCACCGGGTCGACGCCGCATGTTCTCAAGGCTGCCGCGCTGGATCTGGCACAAACCCTCGAAACCATCCCCGGTGTCAGCGCTATCGATGATGACCTGCCCTACGGCAGGGAACAGCTAATCTATGAACTGAGTCCCGCGGGTGCAGCCCTGGGCCTCTCGATTACCGATATCGGCCGCCAGTTGAGAGCCGCCTACGATGGCATCATTCTGGAGCGGTTCCAACTAGGCGCGGATGAGGTCGAAGTACGACTGCAACTGCCCGCTGTCGAGCAGCGCCGGCTCGACAGCCTGCTGCAGTTGCCAATCAAGCTGCCTAATGGTGAATTCGTCGCACTCGAATCGGTCGTCAACTGGCGCTCGGCGCAGGGATTTGAAACACTGCGCCACTTCAACGGCAGGCTGTCGGTAGACGTTTCCGCCGACGTCGATGCCGCGCTCAACAATACCGCCGAAATTGTCAACGATCTGCAGCAGTTCACGCTGCCCGAGCTGTCCAGCAAGTACGGCATCAACTACAGCGTCGAAGGGCGCTCCGCCAGCCAGCGTGAAACCTTCGCCGACATGCGTGTCGGCGCCATCATAGCGCTGACCCTGATGTACCTGGTGCTGGCCTGGGTTTTTTCGTCCTACGGATGGCCTTTCCTGGTAATGCTGGCTATCCCGCTGGGATTGAGCGGTGCGGTTATCGGCCATTGGATCATGGGGATGAATCTGACTATCCTGTCGAGGTTTGGTTTTTTCGGTCTATCCGGCATCGTCGTCAACGACTCGATCATACTGGTGATCTTTTATCGTCAGCTCAGGGACAAGGGCATGGAGATTCGGGCGGCGCTGGAAGAAGCTGCCTGCCAACGCCTGCGCGCGGTGCTATTGACTTCGCTGACCACGATTGCCGGCCTGACCCCGCTGTTGTTCGAAACTTCGCGCCAGGCACAATTCCTGATCCCGATGGCGGTCTCGATTGCCTTCGGGCTCGCGTTTGCAACTTTGCTGATTCTACTGGTGGTACCGACGATGTTGTCGATTTACGAGGATGTTCGCATCGCATTGCAGGCTGAGCCGCAATCAAGCGGGAGCCCGACATAATGAACCAGTTTTCTAACCTACAGAAAGAGCAGATACGGGCGGTCGCCGAGCCCATTTGGAACAATATAATCGAAGCCGCGCGCGAGCGGGATTACGCGAGATTTTCGCGCGGCTTTTCGAACGATTTGCTGGCGAAACTTTCAGAAGAGCATTTCCGCCAAAGTTGCGAGGATTTTCCGCTGCTAACCACGATCGAACCGGATTTCGAGTTTATCGATTCGATTCATCGGGAAAGCTCGATCACCATCCTGTGGCGGCTTTCGAGTTCCCGCTACCAGGGCGAATTCCTGGGTCAGCTGACCCTGCAAAGCGGCGACAACGGAATGGAGATTGTCGCGGTCTCGGTCAACTAATCGGTACCACCGACGGTTATCTCGTCGATCTTGAGTGTGGGTTGCCCCACCCCGACCGGCACCCCTTGCCCTTCCTTGCCGCAGACACCGATTCCCTGATCCAGTTGCAGATCGTTACCTACCATCGAAATCTTGCCCATGACCTCGGGACCTGAACCGATTAACGTCGCGCCCTTGACCGGGGCGGTAAGCTTGCCGTTTTCTATCAGATAAGCCTCCGACAGCGAAAACACGAAACGCCCCGAGGTAATATCGACCTGCCCGCCGCCGAAATTAACCGCGTATAAACCCTTGTCGACGCTGGCAATGATTTCGTCGGGTTCGCTCTCTCCCGGCAGCATGTAAGTGTTGGTCATGCGCGGCATCGGTAAATGCGCGAACGATTCACGCCGCCCGTTGGAAGTTGATTGCGTTCCCATCAGACGTGCGTTCATCTTGTCCTGCATGTATCCCCTGAGCACGCCATTTTCGATCAGGGTCGTACACTGCGCCGGCACGCCCTCGTCATCGACGCTGAGCGAACCGCGCCGATCCTTGAGGGTGCCGTCGTCAACCACGGTGCACAGCGGCGACGCCACCAGTTCACCCATTCGATTGCTGAACGCCGAGGTGCCCTTGCGATTGAAATCGCCTTCGAGACCATGCCCGACTGCCTCGTGCAGCAGAACTCCCGGCCAGCCCGGCCCCAGTACGACCGGCATACTGCCTGCCGGAGTTGCCACCGACTCGAGATTTGTCGTCGCCTGCCTGACCGCTTCACGCGCCAGTTCGCGGGCACGATCGGTATCGAAAAATACGTCGTAGGCATGCCGGCCACCGGCTCCGGCACTGCCCTGCTCACGGCGCTCTCCCTGGTGCATGAGGACCGTGACGTTGAGTCGGACCAGCGGACGGATATCCGCCGCGAGCGTATTATCGGTAGCGGCAACGAGGATATGGTCGATACCGCCGGACAGGGAGATAATTACCTGCTCGATGCGCTCATCCAGAGACCGGGTGTATTCGTCGAGCCGCTTGAGCAGCGCCACCTTGTCTTCGGCGCTGTGTCCATCGACCGGATTATCAGCCGTATAGAGCGCGGGTGCCGGCTTATTGGCAAGCGCGATTTTACTGCTACCCGACTGCCCCTGCCTGACGATGGCGCGGGCATTCCTGACCGCCTGCGTTATCGCGTTGCCCTGCAGATCGTCACAATAGGAAAATCCGGTTTTTTCCTCGGACATGGCGCGAATACCAACCCCCTTTTCGATGCTGAAACTGCCCTCGCGCAGTATGCCATCGTCCATCACCCAGGATTCCTGCTGGCTGGTCTGAAAGTAAAGATCGCCGGCATCGATGTACTGACCCTGCAGGGTATCGAGAAATCCCCCAAGCTGCTCGAGCCGCAGCTCGCTCGGTTCAAGAATGTTTTTACTGACTGTTTCAAGGGTTGATGACATTTAGCTATTGCTCCAGTTCGTCACGATTGCCAACCACGAGCTTTATCTCGTCGGCCGCCTGGGTTCCGGGGGTTAACCGGATATAATCTGAGGGCACGCCCAGCGAAATCAACCAGTCGCGAAGTTCCGCGGCCCAGAGTTCACCGCTATCCTCACCGGGATGTCGAATCAGCATGATCGCGTCAGCGTTCCGATCCCAGTAGCTGACGGCTGCACGTACTGCCCCCAGTTCGGGAATGACGTCACCGCTGCGGGGACGCGCCCACTCGTCTGCACTTAGCGTGAAGATGCGAATCGTATTTGCAAATGCCCCGCCGGTCACGAATAACAAACCGGCCAGGGCGAGACTAACGATCGATTTTCGGTAATTCACGTTGATTTTCATCGACAGCCTTTATCAATTCAATTTGCGGGTCGTCCCAGCTTCCCGTAACCCGGTATTCTACTTCCACCGCCTCGTCTATGGACTTTTTAAACAGGTTCTGCAACAGCAACAAACCCCAGCCAACGGTACTGCCCGCCGATACCGCGCCGATTATCGGCAGGGTTTGCCGAATCTTGGGAGTGACGATGATGGTCTGGTCGTACTCTCGCCGGGCGATATCCGTCTTGCCCGAGATCTTGATCTTGGCAGCGACTCCTTCCAGGCGGGTGTTACGTGTATAAATTATACCGTCTTCGATGCGGTAACTACCGTCGATTTTATCGAAGTCCATCCCCTCGATCAGCATATCCGAAAAATCCAGCGACAGGCGCCGTGGCAAGGCGCTCAAACTGAGCAGGCCGACAAACTTGCCGCCCGTTCCCGGTTCGACATTATTCAGAACACCGTCCTCGATGCGAAACTTCGCATCGCCGGCCAGGTTTTCGGCGGTCACTGACGTCAATGGCGCGGGCCAGGTGAAACCGCCGGAATAATCCAGGGTGCCGTCTGTCATGGTGTTACCGAATCCCATGCCGGCAAGCGCCTGCCCCATTTTATCGCCCTTGACCGACAGCGTGACGCTGGACAGATGGGATTTACTGGCCGCATCGTAATCCCAGTAAGCCATGCCCGTGAGGACCAGATTATCCTTGCGCATGCCAAGCTTATCGACCTGGAGCTTGTCCCCGTCTACCCTGGCCTCGACCTGCAGGTCGCTGAACAGTACTTCGTGAAACAGCAAGGCATCGCTACTGAGCCGAAAG
>JAASSH010000027.1 GCA_021767985.1 Gammaproteobacteria bacterium
GACTCGAAGGCGCCGCATAGTGCGGCATCACTCACCGGCTCGAGGTTGTACTTGATCCGTTCGTTGTACTTCAACAAGTGTGGCGAGGTATAACTTGCAACCGTGTAACCCGCCCGCCGCAGCCAGTTTTCGTAGGCGGCAACCGTTGATCCTTTACCATTTGTGCCTGCGACAGTGATGACCTGGCGCGCTATACGGGCCAGGCCCATGCGACCGGCAACCTGCTGCACGCGTTCCAGGCCGAGATCGATAGCCCTGGCATGCAATACCGTTTGCCATTCGAGCCACTGGTCGAGGGTGTCAAAGCGCATCAGAAATCTTTGGAGGCGGTGCGGGTAATCCGTTAGGGGTTGGCTTGACCCATCAGCATGGTGCACAGGGAGCTGATCTTGTCACGCATCTCACGTCGATCGACGATCATGTCCAGGGCGCCGTGTTCGAGCAGAAACTCGCTGCGCTGGAATCCTTCCGGCAGGGTTTCCCGAACCGTCTGCTCGATCACACGTGGACCGGCGAAGCCGATCAATGCCCCGGGTTCTCCGATATGGATGTCGCCGAGCATGGCAAAACTGGCGGAAACGCCGCCCATGGTTGGATCCGTAAGCACGCAGATGTAGGGCAAACCTCGACGCGACAATCTCGTGAGGGCAGCGCTGGTCTTCGCCATTTGCAGCAGTGAAAACAGGGCTTCCTGCATGCGTGCACCGCCGCTGGCGGTAAAGCAAATCAGCGGCAGGCCATTCTCGACACAGGTATTGACCGCGCGCACGAATTTTTCCCCGACCACGGATCCCATCGAGCCACCCATGAACTGGAACTCGAACGCTGCGGCTACCATGTCGACACCGACGACGGTGCCTCGCATGACCACTAGCGCATCCCTTTCTCCGGTCTGTTTTTGCGCCTGTCCGAGGCGATCACGATAACGCTTGTCATCCTTGAACTTGAGTACGTCGTCGGCTTGGAGTTCCACGGCGATCTCGCTAATGCTGTCCTCGTCGAAGAACGCTTCCAGGCGACGCCGGGCTCCGATTCGCATATGGAAATCGCACTTGGTACAAACTTCCTGATTGCGCTCCAGTTCGGCGCGATAGATGATCGCATCGCAGGCATCACATTTCGCCCATAATCCCTCGGGAACGTTTTTCTTGTCATTGGCCCCCGAGGTCCTGATCTTGGACGGCAGCAGCATTTCAAACCAGTTCATTCATTACCCCAGTATCATGCCCAATCGCGGTTTCAAGCCTGTGAATCCTGCTCGTCGCCACGTCGCACCTCGTTAAAAAATTGATCGATCAAGTCCGTGTCTTTTACGCCCTTCGCGACTTCGACGCCGCTGCTGACATCAACCCCCCAGGGCTTTATCCTGGCAATCGCCTCGGCAACGTTTGACGGGTTAATACCACCTGCCAGAATCAGCGGCGCGGCGAAAGAAGTGGGGATCCTGGACCAGTCAAATGTATCACCTGAGCCGCCCAGCCGTCCAGCGGCGTTACTGTCCAGCAGAAAGCCCTGAGCCGATGCGTAGTTCGCTGCATACGCGTCGGGATTTTGCGTACTACCCATCGGGATCGCCTTGATATAGGGAATCGTCCAGGCCTCGCAAAATTCCGACTCCTCCTGGCCATGAAACTGCAGGCAATCAGGTCGCAGCCGCTGGACCACCTGCTTGATCCAGTCCTCGGTTTCGTTCAGTAACACGGCAGTTACGGTAACAAACGGCGGCAAGATTCGTCTAATTTCAACGGCCTGTTCGAGCGTGACCCGCTTCGGACTGGCCTGATGCAGCACCAGGCCGATCGAATCGGCGCCCATGGCGGCGGCATAACGCGCGTCCTGAATTCGCGTAATGCCACATATCTTGACTCTGGTGCGGTGTTTCATATCAGAATAATACGGGTTTTCTGGTAGCTGTGGGCAGCTTAAATCGCGGCTCATACCAGACTTTCAGCAAGTATAACCCGGCAGCGGGGGCGGTGACATCGGCCAAATTACGATCCCGGGCCTCGAACATTTGTCGGAACCAGGCCTGGTCCTGCTCCCCCTTGCCCACGGCGATCAGGCTGCCGGCTATGTTGCGCACCATGTGATACAGAAACGCATTTGCCTTGATATCCAGATACAGTAACTGGTTCTCGCGAACAACCGAGATTTCCTGCAGGTCTCGATGCGCCGATTTGGCCTGACAGCCAACCGCCCTGAAACTGCTGAAATCATGTTCACCGACCAGCATCTGGGCGCATTCATGCATTGCCTCGTGATCCAGGGGGCGAAACTCCCAACTCGCGCGGTCCTGAAAAATGGCGCTTGGTACTTCCGCATTAAGAATGATGTATCGATAGGCGCGTGCCGTGGCGCTGAAGCGAGCATGAAAATCATCGGTGACCGGAGTAACCCATTGCAACCGAATATCCCGAGGTAAGCGACAATTGGCACCCAGAAGCCACGCGCGCTGACTGCGCTCGGCGCTGGATTCGAAATGCGCCACCTGTCCAAACGCATGCACGCCCGCATCGGTGCGTCCCGCACATACCAGATCTACCGGATGATCGGCCACAAATCCCAGCGCGGTTTCCAGATTCTGTTGAATCGATTCGCAGTGCGGCTGGCGCTGCCAGCCGCAATAGGCCGTTCCCGAATACTCGACGCCTAGCGCGTACTTCACCGGCCTAAAGCATCCTGGTAACGCAGGGTCGCAGCTCGATCCCGGGCGATATCCGGATCGATTGTTGTGCGGGCTGGTAATCTGATAACGACACGAGCGTAGCGGCGATAAGACAACGACTTAACAGGGTGGCGGAGTTTAACAAATTCAAAAAGCTCATTTCGAGCTAATTTAGCGCTTTCTGAATCCGTATCGCTGCGACCCTGCATAAAAAAAGCCTGCCGTACAACGGCAGGCTCTGTTTAAACAGCGGCGCGATGCTAAAGATAATGCGCTAAATCTGGTCGAGCAGCGCCTTGGCTTCGGCTTTTTGCTCCTCGTTGCCTTCAGACATGACTTCTTCGAGGCTGCCGCGCGCACCCTCGGTGTCGCCCATATCGATAAACGCACGCGCCAGGTCGAGCTTGGTAGATACCTCGTCGACATCATCCGGCAGCATCAGTTCACCAATATCATCGATATCGGCCAGTGACTCGGTCGCAGCGGTAGGCTCTTCGAAATCTCCCGGCGCAAAAGTGCCGGTCTTAACATCTTCGGCTTCGACATCGAGCGCGGCATCGTCTTCGACAGATTCGACTATGTCAGTAGGCTCTACAAAATCCTCGCCGCCAAAATCGATAATGGAGATATCCTCGTCGTCATCTATCTCATCATCGGTAGGCAGCTTCAATTCGCCGGTATCCAGATTCAATTCGCTGGTAGCGAGCGAGGTTTCGTCGGTAGCCATCATCGCGGTATCTTCCATACCGAGATCGATTTCAGAAGCGTCCTCGTCGTCGGTGGGAGCCAGGTCCGGCACTACCTCGGTATCCTCGTAGTTCGGAGTGACAATCGAAGTGGGGGCAATATCCGCCTCGTCTTCATCCGGGATGCCGAGCTCGAGGGCATCTTCGTCTGCATCGGCTTCGCCGCCACCGACAGCGTTTTCTTCGAAGGCCGCCATTTCGGAATTATCCAGATCGAGATCATCGGCCTCTTCCAGAGCCGCGTCGAACTCTGCTCCGATATCGACTTCCGAAGCGTCGTCTACCGCGGCCGCCTCTTCTGCATCGATGTCGAATTCCATCGCCATTTCGTCCATATCGACTTTGTCGGCAGCATCAACGGCGTCCAGATCCATCTCGTCGGGTAATTCGATTACGGCAGTCGGCGCATCGTCGCCGCCGGCTTCGCTGTCGTCCATCGAGAATTCGAGTTCGTCACCGATATCATCGGGAAGTTCGAGCCCGGTTTCATCTTCGGTCGACGCCGCTTCGGTACGCAGATTGGTATCGTCTTCGTCCGAAAGTTCAGGCAATTCGTCGAGCTGCGGTATCTGCTGAGTGGCGGCGATTTCGCCGGCTTCACCCATATTGGCGGTATCGCTGAAATCTCCGCCGGTATCTTCCTCACCCAGATTAAAATCAGTAGTCGAAAAGTTGGTATCGTCATCTTCCGACGCGCCGAGGTCGAAATCCGCTTCCTGGGGCTTGGTGATCTCGAGGTCGGCGGCACTCAGATCGCTGTCCTTGGCATCGGAAAACAGCGGATTATCGGGCGCCAGCTCGTAGCCCATTATCTGGACACGATCCCAGTATCGGGTAGCGACATCGCCCATCGACTTGAGCTTCTCGGCTTCCTTGACAAATGAGTCGGTATTCTTGGTTGCGAAATAGGTATCCAGCAATTTCGAGCGGTAGTCCGCGCGCTCGGGGTTTTCCACCAGATTGCTATTGAGCAGTTCTTCCGCGTTGTCATACAGGCCATACGCCAGGTAGACATCGACCTCGTTCAAAACGTCGTCCTGCTCGCCGCTCGCTGCCGCCGGTGCCGGAGCCTCTGGCTCGGGCATCTCGGTCGGCGAGACTACCGCAGTGGCGGAAAGATCCTCGTCGGGCGCCGCCGCAGACTTCTCGATCATGGGTTCCTCGACAATGCTGTCTTCTTCAGCGGGGAGATTGATATCGGTTTCTGCCGCCGGTTCGACACCGTCGGCGAGATGTATCGGCGTCAGTTCCTCTTCTTCTTCACCGGCAAACAGGTCGTCGTCACCACTGACGGTAATGCCTGACTCGTCGTCAGAACCGCCCTTCCGACGCTTCAGAATCACCAGGATCAGCAGCAACCCCCCGACGCCACCGATGGCCGCCAGGATAATCGGATCGCCCAGCAATCCACCCATCGACGGTATCATGTCGATGATTTCAGGCGGCAGGATGCCGTCAAAGATCGAGGGTGCACGGGTAACCGGCTCGGTGACGATTACCGGCGCGGGTGGTGGTGCCACCGCCTCGTCTTCAGCCATTGTATCCTCGGCCACTCCCTCGTCGGTGAAACCTTCATCGGCCATTGCGGGCTCGGTCGTGGTTTCATCACTAACCATTTCGTCGCTGACCATGCCATCGTCGGATGTGACTTCGCCAGCGGTCTGCTCTTCGGCCTGGGCCGCCGCCTCTTCGGCGAGCAATTCTTCGAGCAAGGCTTCTTCGTCAGCCTGGATGGCATCACCGACGGCATCGGTCGCTTCCGTCTCGACTTCTTCGATAACTTCAGTCGCTTCCTGTTCTGCCTGCTCGACCTGGTCGGCCTGCATCTGGGCGAGGCTGTCGTCTTCGATCTCGACCCTCTTTTGCAGTTCCTCGACCTTGGACAGGCGCGCCTGGAGTTCACTTATGCGAGACTCGAGTTCCTGGTTTTCGATGCGCGATGCTTCCAGCTCTTCTTCGGCCAACGCCAGCTTGGTACGCAGTTCGTCTACTTCGCCGGTGTCACCGGTGCCGGTGGATTCGCTGTCACCCTCACCGGGCAGGAGCAGGCTCAGTTCGCCGCCTTCCTCTACAGCTTCGGCAGCCTCCTGTTCTCCGGCGACCATTTCAGTATCGGTATCTTCGCTGGCAACCGCGGGCGATACTCCAGTCACGCGAGCAACGTATTCATCCCACAGGCCGTTTTGAGTCAAAACCTCGGCATAGGCTTCTTGTTGACCGATGGCATCGAGTTCATAGCTGTCGGGAACGCGCAGTATCGCGCCTTCCTTCATGTTATTGATATTGCCGTCGTTAAACGCATCGGGATTGGTGCGCTGGAACGCAAGCATTACCTGCGCCATGGAATGCGCGTCGTCCTTGTAACGTGACGCGATGCTCCACAGGGTGTCGCCCTTGGAGACTAAAATATCATCGTCGTCGACGATGCTTTGCACAGGCTCGGGAGCGTAGGCTACGCTGCTTTCTTCAGGTTCGGCGACATCCTCGGACAAGGGTTCGGCGTCGTCCTCGGATAACGCAATGGGTTCGCTTACGATGGGCTCGGGAACAGGTTCGTCGCTGACGACAGGCTCGCTGGTATCGGCTTCGGCCATTGTCGTGACACCCGCCTGCTCGACGATATCGGCGACGCTGGCTTCTTCGGTAATCGGTTGTTCAACAGGTTGCGCTGCGACTTCGGTAGGTTCGATCGGAACCGGTTGATCCGCGAAAAAAGGCGGATCCAGCAGTACCGTAAACTCGCGCAGGACGCGGCCCTTGGACCAGTCGGCTTCGATCAGAAAATTAAGAAAGGGTTCTTTGACCCCGGCCTTGGTGGTGACAATGATGACGGCTTCGTCACCTTCCTCGTTCTTCTTGACGGCGAATCGCAAGTCCAGCAAATATCGCGGCCGGGCCAGGCCGGCGCGCGCAAACGCTTCCCGCGACGCCAGGCTTACCAGCAGGTCGTCGATCTCACCGGGTCGGGCGGAAATGACTTCGATCTCAGCATTGAGGGGCTGATTCAGGAATGAATTGACTTCAATCTCGCCCAGGCCCAGGGCAAGACTGTTTGTCGGCAATAAAGCCGACAACCACAATGCAACAATTAGTCCCAGATTACGCACGTTTAGTCTCCCAGCTCCCCAACCTATTTCTTATAAAAGTGCCTTAATTCCATGCACCTAGGATTGCAGTCAGAGAATTTACTTTAAAGAAAACACTTTCACAAGCAGATGTAACTATAGATTACAAAAAAGATTTTAGCAAAAACTCTGTAACATTCACGAAATTATTCGCTAATCCATATCTCATCGGATCAGCAATCATCCAGAACCGCAGTTCCGAAGGTTGATCAGGGGCCTGTTCCAACTGGCTTACAATGCCGCTAAACGATTGATTACAATCGGAAATCGGGCTTGCCAGGCCTTGTTTCAGGAGCAGGTTATCCATCGCTTCGAGTAGCTTGCCGCACTCCTCCAACGTAACCTCGGAAACGAAGCGTAGCTGCACCGCGGCGGCAAATCCGTGAAAAATGGGTACATTAAGGGTTTGCAGCACCGGGGGATAGGAAATAGTTCCTAAAAATCGAGCCAAATCAGAGCTCAGCCGACTATCGCTCGCTTCGGGTAAAACATTGAAAGCGATCTGCTCGGGAAACACCGAGGGAGTAACCTCGCGCGCGTTTAACAAGTTGATGGTCTGGCTGGCCAATTCATCGACGCCAGGCTTGCCCTGGAACTCGGCGCTACGGATCAGCGTGATATTGAGCTGGGCAATCGGCTGCATGTGGTTAAGCCGCAATAGTGTCGGCAACAGGCAGGAAAGTTCTGCGCCGGCAAGGCGCAGACTGGTTTCGGAGTAGGGAATGAGGGGCTCCTGCGTCGCATCGGACATGAACAGAGCGTCGCTGTCGCGCTGGATTGCGTGACTCAGCAGCAGGCAACCCTGATTCAACGCCTCTGACTCGAGCTCGACATCTGCCTGAGTCAGCAACAACAGGGCACAATTCGATAAATCAAATTCACCCTGGTCCCGGACCGTCAGCGAGCCACCCGCATAAGGCAGACGTTTAACGGCGTTCGATTCATGATCCAGCAAAAACAAGGAATCCGGTTTGAAACCGGATTCCGAGAGTTTTTCCAGAATCGCCTCGGCGACAATTCCGCAGGCATGCGATATCGCGATGCGATGCTCCATATCAGGACTCGAGTAAAATGTTCAACATGCGTCTTAGCGGTTCGGCCGCACCCCATAGTAACTGATCGCCGACGGTAAAGGCGGCAAGATACTCGCCGCCCATGTTCAGTTTACGCAGCCGGCCAACCGGGATATCGAGCTTACCGGTGACCGCGGTCGGTGACAGCTCCTGCATGGTTACCTCCCGGTCGTTCGGCAACAGCTTGACCCAGTCATTGGAAGCCGCCAGCATTTGATGCACCTCGTCGAGCGGCACGTCACGCTTGAGCTTGACCGTCAGGGCCTGCGAATGGCAGCGCATTGCGCCGACGCGCACGCACAGCCCATCGATCGCAATCAAGTCGTCCACGCGCCCGAGAATCTTGTTTGCTTCGACACCCGCCTTCCACTCTTCGCGACTTTGCCCATTGTCGAGCTTGCTATCGATCCAGGGGATCAGGCTGCCGGCGAGCGGCACACCGAACTGCTCGCTGGGGAAGTCAGGAGAATTCAGACACTCGGTCACCAGCCGATCTATTTCCAGGATCGCCGACGCGGGGTCGTCGAGCAACCCGGCAACACTGTTATGCAGGCTACCCATGCCGCTGATGAGCTCACGCATATGGCGGGCGCCCCCACCAGAAGCCGCCTGGTAAGTCATGACGCTCATCCAGTCGACCAGGTCGTTATCGAACAGGCCGCCCATCGCCATCATCATCAGGCTGACGGTGCAGTTACCGCCGATGAAGTCCCTGCAGCCGGCTGCTAGTGCCTTATCGATCACCTTGCGATTTACCGGATCGAGCACGATAACGCTGTTGTCGTGCATGCGCAGCGTGGATGCCGCATCTATCCAGTAACCCTGCCAGCCGCTGCCGCGCAGGTCGGCGTGTACCTGCCTGGTGTAGTCGCCACCCTGACAGCTAACGATGACATCCATCGATCTCAACTGCTCGAAATCGGTGGCATCCTGCAATGGCGGTACGTCCTTGCCGATATCGGGCCCGGCCTGCCCCAGTTGCGAGGTGGTAAAAAACACCGGCTCATCGATGGCGGCGAAATCCTGCTCTTCGAGCATGCGCTGCATCAATACCGAGCCAACCATCCCGCGCCAACCGACAAATCCAACTCTCTTCATCGCTCAATCTCCGTAAAAACTGTTTCAGGCAAGCTCGCGCAGGGCCGCGACTACCGCATCGCCCATCTCCGCGGTGCTAACGCTATGCGCTCCACCGGCGATATCCGCGGTACGAAATCCCTGGTTGTGCACGTTACCCACCGCGGTATCGATCTTGCCGGCGAGCTCAGCCTGCCGCAGGCTATAGCGCAACATCATGGCCAGCGACAAAATGGTTGCCAGCGGATTGGCCAGTCCCTTGCCGACAATATCCGGTGCCGAACCATGAATCGGTTCATACATACCCTTGCCATCGGCATCGAGCGAGGCCGATGGCAACATACCAATCGAACCGGTCAGCATCGCGGCGGTATCCGACAGAATATCGCCGAACATGTTGCTGGTTACGATAACATCGAACTGCTTGGGCGCACGCACCAGCTGCATCGAGGCGTTATCCACGTACATGTGGCTAAGCTCGACTTCCGGATAATCGGCCGCGACGCGGGTCACGACCTCGCGCCAGAGTTCCGATGCCTCCAGCACATTGGCCTTGTCCACCGAGCACAGCTTGCGATTGCGCAGCATTGCGATATCGAAAGCCGAGCGCGCGATACGCTCGACTTCATGCTCGGCGTAAACCAGGGTATTGAATCCTTCCCGCTCGCCGTTATCGAGTTCGCGGATACCGCGTGGCTGGCCGAAGTAAATACCGCCGGTTAGTTCACGCACGATCATGATATCCAGCCCGGCAACCAGTTCATTCTTCAAACTCGAGGCATCGGCCAACTGCGGATACAGCATCGCCGGGCGCAGATTAGAAAAGAGGGACAAAGACGAGCGCAGTCTCAGCAGTCCTTTCTCGGGGCGCAGATCGCGCTCGAGATCGTCGTACCGGGGACCGCCGATCGCTCCGAACAGTATCGCATCCGCCTGGCGGCATAACGCCAGGGTTTGCTCGGGCAGCGGATCGCCCGCTTGATCGTAGCCGGCGCCGCCGATCGCGGCAGCTTCAATTTCCGCGTCGAAACCGAAGTCAGCCTGCAGGCATGCCATCACTTTCAGACTCTCGTCAACAATTTCCGGGCCAATGCCATCGCCGGCAAGCACCGCTATCTTATGCGTCATTTCTCGATCCTATTTTAACCAGGGCAGGCGTTCGTAGTACTGCCGCTCGAAGGCCTTGATACTGTCGGCATGCTGCATCGTCAGGCCGATATCATCGAACCCGTTCAGCAGGCAATACTTACGAAACTCATCGATTTCGAAACTCATTTCGATACCGTCGGGATTTACCACAAGCTGGTTTTCGAGATCGATAGTGAGCCGATA